>JADFON010000002.1 GCA_022562855.1 Candidatus Zhuqueibacterota bacterium
TGATAAAAAACGTGATTTCTGCCACGTCGGAATATATGTTGTCACCAAAAGAAACACGTAAAATATTTGAGCAAAAAGGCTGGAAAACCATCGCGGGATTCCAGACGAGGAACGTAATACACCGCGCGCATGAATACCTGCAAAGAGTTGCGCTTGAATATGTCGACGGGTTATTTTTGCAGCCGATTATCGGATGGAAAAAAAAAGGTGACTTTGATCCCGATTTGGTTATGAAAACTTACAAAATGATTGTCTCGGATATTTATCCTTCCGAACGTGTGTTTTTGTCAGGGCTTCCGACAGCAATGCGGTATGCGGGACCAAAAGAGGCAATATTTCACGCCATCATAAGAAAAAACTATGGATGCACACATTTTATTGTGGGACGGGATCACGCCGGGGCCGGTGACTTTTACGGGAAATATGACGCGCACAAGATTTTCGACCGTTTTGAAGACCTTAACATTGTGCCGCTGCGGTTTCACGGACCTTTTTACTGCGAGAAATGTGAAGGAATCGCAACTGAGAAAAGCTGCGGTCATTCTGAAAAATTCAGATTGGAAATAGCGGGAACATTGATCCGCGAAATATTAAGTAAAAATTCGAAACCATCCAATCATATTTTCAGACCGAAGATTCTTGCTTTTCTACTCAAAGAAAATGAAAAACGAAATCTGTTTAACACGTAAAAGCCGTGATAGATACTAACGGAATGACCGGGTAATACCGATAATTTATAATGCAGGATACGGAATGATTTACAGGTATAAATAATAGCCTTGATGGTAACGGAATCGACAGATAATGCGATATAGTATTTGACAAGGACATTCTTGCTGAATTGTTGCAAAGAAAAGAAGACATTGTGCTCTGTGTTGACCGGAATTCCGGCGATGAAGAAGCAGAAAAAGTGGTTGTTAAAGACGGACTATTGTCGTTATCCAAGAAATATGAAGACCTGCCTACTCCCAAGCACAAGTGTATTCCGACTGAGGAGGCGTACGGTGAATTTATCGGGTTAGCCAAATTCTCACGATATGGAAGTATACAATTGATAAAGGAGATGGATCGGATAATGCACAAGTATGATTTCAAATCATATTTAGTCTACGCGTTCGAACAGTTGGCAAAAAAAGGTTTTCCCTGTCATGTGCTTGATATTGGAGACAGAATGTGGAACGACAATGACAACATAGAAGATATACACAGGACAAGGGATATAATTTTCCCAAAAATTAAAATAAATGAAAAAAATGGCGGTAAAAGCTTGTAAGAGTTTGGTGAATGATATTATATTGATGTTATATAGTATTGATGATTGAACAACTTGCAGGAAATTTCAATGGATATTATCGAAGGTGTACGGATTAAACAATTAAAGGTCATTCCCGACGAACGCGGTCGATTAATGGAAACCTTGCGGGATGATGACGACTTGTTTATCAAATTTGGACAGGCATATCTGACTACAGCCTATCCGGGTGTGGTAAAAGCGTGGCATTATCATAAAAAGCAAATTGACAATTTTGTATGTGTGACGGGCATGATAAAACTTGTGTTGTATGATAACCGGGAAAATTCTTCGACAAAAGGCGCTGTCAACGAATTCTTTATGGGGTCTCACAATGCGATATTAGTAAGGATTCCTGAAGAAGTATTTCATGGATTCAAGTGTATCAGTGACACTGAAGCGATAGTCTTGAACATACCGACCGAACATTATAATTACGATAATCCGGATGAGTTCCGTCTAAGTCCTGATGACAAAAGTATACCGTACGACTGGTCGAGAAAAGACGGATAAATACAATTTGAAAAGAGTAAAATGCAAAGTGCAAATTAAAAAGTGTGGAGATTAAAATGTTCAAAACATGTTGGTGAAACAGTTAATAGTGTGAGCTTTTAATTTTACACTTTTCATTTTGAATTTATGATCTTTATCAATACTTATGGAGTAGTCGCTTGAATATACTGGTTACCGGCGGTGCGGGATTCATCGGAAGTAATTTTGTCCGGTTTGTCCTGAAACGCGATCAAAACGTCTCGGTAACAAATCTGGATAAACTGACATATGCCGGAAATCTCGAGAATCTTTTTGATGTGGAAGAAAAGTTTTCGGAGAGATACAATTTCCATCATGGGGACATATGTGACAAGCTGCTTGTAAAGCGTTTGCTAAAAGAGAATGACATAGACTGTATTGTTAATTTTGCGGCAGAAACACATGTTGACCGCTCGATTATCGATTCGGATGCATTTATCCGGACAAATGTTATCGGGACGAAGGCTCTCCTTGATGCGGCTCTGGATGCGGACTTGAGGCTGTTTATCCAGATATCGACAGATGAAGTTTATGGTTCGTTGGGACAGGATGGCAAGTTTTGCGAAGAAAGCGGAATCGACCCGAACAGTCCCTATTCGGCAAGCAAAGCCGCCGCCGACCATCTATCAAGAGCGTATTTCAAGACCTATAAACTGCCAGTTATTATAACGCGTTGTTCTAATAATTATGGACCGTATCAATTTCCCGAAAAACTCATCCCACTGCTTATTACAAATGCAATTGAAAATAAACCGCTTCCTATTTACGGCGCCGGAAAAAACATACGGGACTGGATTTATGCCGACGACCATTCATCGGCGATTGAAATGATACTCAACAGCGGTATTCCGGGGGAGGTATATAATATCGGTGGCGATTGCGAATTAGAAAATCTTACCGTAGCGGAAATGGTTCTGGACTTGCTTGCGAAACCCCGTAGTCTTATAACGTTTGTAAAGGACCGTCCGGGTCACGACCTTAGGTATGCTATGGATTTTACAAAGCTGAAAACAGAGCTCGGCTGGAGCCCTGCTATGCGATTCGAAACCGGACTGAAACAAACAATCGATTGGTATCTGAAAAATCAGGATTGGGTCGCCCGTGTATTTACAAAGGAGTATCTCGATTACTACGAACAAAACTATGGTTCAAGGTGAGTATTAATAATTTAACTCTTATAATATTCAGAATAGCATTATTCCCTTCTTTAGCAATTTATTCAATTCATCTGCAAACTAATTCCGGAAAAACGAATTTTATCCGGCTATGAACATTCTTATTTTGAGACCCGATCACATCGGAGATATGCTGTTGACTACTCCGTTACTATCTTTACTGAGAAAGTCATTTCCCGGTTGGCATATTACTATAGTAAGCAGCTCCTGGGCTTTGCCGGTTCTCGAATACAATCCTAATATCGATGAGATAGTGGTTTGCGATTATCCCTGGCTTGCACGGGGCAGAAAAGCCTCATGGATACAATTTATTCAGACGGTTGTAGATTTGAGACTAAAAAAATACGATATTGTATTTAACCTGAGAAAAGCGGCAAAGGCAGCAAGTATTGCACGTGCAATAAACGGAAAACAGATCTGGGGTTTTGACGTCGGTAAATCGGCATGGGCTCACACGAACAAGATTACCTATAGAACCGATTGCCATATTGCTGATTTGTATCTTGAATTCGCTTACGGTGCCGGCGCCAAATCTGAAAAAAACGAAGGACTTCAGTTGTTTTTACAGGAAGAGGACTTCAAAAGTCTTGGAGAGATACTGGAAATCCCCGACAAGTATGTTGTCCTGGCGCCAGGCGCCGGATATCCGGAGAAACTGTGGGTCAATGAACACTGGGCGAAGACAGGAGACTGGATTATGAATGAACTGAAAACTCCTGTAATAATTACCGGCAGCAAGCAGGAAGGTTTACTATCGAAGTCGATAACGGATCAAATGAATAAAAAGCCGGTCGATGCGACCGGAAAACTGTCGGTCAGGCAGCTGGCTTCGCTTATAAAAAATGCACAGTACGTTGTATCGGTCGATTCCGCCGCAATGCACATCGCATCCGCTGTCAAGACTCCGGTGGTTGCCCTATTTGGACCGACAAACCCGGTACATTGGGGACCATACCCGAACGGCAGGGCAAATCAGGTTCTTAGCAAGGTAAAGGAATTTAAACTTGGACGGGGATCGACAAATAAATCCGGCGGAATGGACCTTCTTACTGTTGAGGATGTCCGTTCGTCAATAAAAATTCTTTGTGAAGCCGAAAATTCTGGTTAAGGAAAAGCGTAAATTATTAAATATAAACAATTATTTTAATCGCTCACAAAATAAGAAAAATTGGCAATTAGATGGATCAAATCCCATCAAAAGAGCATAACCGGATTCAGAATATTCTCATAATCGGTTCGATTGGAATCGGTAATCTCCTGCTTTTTTCAAGCACGCTTAGAAGGATTCGCCGGCGCTTCCCGGAGGCTCGCATTACAATTATTGTCCTGAAGGAGGGTTTCAGGGAAATTTTTAAAAGTGATCCTTCCATAGATGAAATTATTGTTCTTGATGTCAAAAAAGTCAAGACGTTTTCACAAAAAATTACATTCCTGAAAGACCTGAGAAAAACAGACTACCAGCTATGTATTACAACGTTTCCTGCAAACAGGCTGGAATACAATGCTCTTGCCTTTTTCTCAGGAGCAAAGTGGAGGGTCTCTCATAAATATAATTCAAAAAAAATCAGATCACTTTCATTTCTGCAAAACGTCCGGATACCTGTAGATAAAAAACTACATGACTTAGAGCAGAATCTTAACCTTCTCAAGGCGTTTGGTCTAAAACCGGAAGCGGTCGATCATGAATTATATTTGAGTCTTGATGAAAAAGCACATGATAATGCAAACCGGTACTTGAAGCAAAAAACCGAAGCCGGTGAGCAGTTTATCGGAATTCACCCGGGATCAAGCGTCGAACGGGGAATGATTCTCAAACGCTGGTCGATAGAGAAATTTGCAGAAATATGCACATGGTTGACCGGAGAAACGAATGCGAAAATTCTTCTATTCGGAGGGCAAGACGAAGAAGGGCTTCGAAAAGATATTGCCGAAAAAGCCGACGGAAAGCCGTTGGTTGTTACGGGGCTTGATTTTCAAAGTACTGCCTCCCTGATAGGCAAATGTATGCTGTTTATTTCCAACGATTCGGGTTTAATGCATGTGGCTGTTTCAATGGGCGTTCCTACGGCAGCCTTGTTCGGTCCATCCGACCCGGGCAGAACTGCCCCATACGGCGCCAAACATAAGGTGATAAGAACCGGCATAGAATGCAGTCCATGCTGGTCGATAAACAATCTTGGCGCAGGTTCGGTTAATTGCATTCACCCGGAAAACTTATGTATGACTCAGTTATCATTGGAAATAGTCAAAAACGATGTGGGTTCGATGCTAAAAAAACTTTTCCGGGAATAACTATGCATTAGATTTTGGTTTATTAATTCAACGTAATAATGTATATTTGGTTACAATTCAGCTATTAACCGGTTCGGTATAAATGAATTGAGCACCCGGTCTTATTAAAAAATCATGACCAAAACACGCTGGTTTTACACCTATAAAAGTACCTTTAAGGGTTTATTATTTGTATTCGCCCTGATGATTATTATTGCACAGGTTTGGTATACCCAGACCATTGTGAGCAGCCTCCGCAAAGACCAGCTTGAAATCGTTCAAACACATGCAAAGTTGTACACGATTGTTGCAGAAAGCGATGAAAGCGCCAACTTTGGTTTCTTATTGGAGAATGTAATCCAACCGATAACGATCCCTGTTATTCTCACCAGCCCCGATGGTCGACCCACCTACCATACTATAGAAGGAATCAGTGAAAAAAATCCTCCGTTTTCCTCGGAAACGATTAAAAAACTGGAAGATATGATAAAAACAATGGATAAAGAAAATCCCCCTATTCCCGTTAACTACGAATCGACTGTTTTGAATTACCTGCATTACGGAGACTCGGAGATGATAAGGCTGTTGAGTTGGCTCCCGGCGATTGAGGTGAGTATATTGAGTCTGTTTATTTTGCTGGGATTTGTTGGTTTCAACAATATCCGCCGGAGTGAGCAGCGGTTCATCTGGGTCGGTATGGCTAAAGAAACGGCTCATCAGCTTGGAACGCCGATTTCGTCACTTATCGGATGGCTGGAAGTGCTGAAAGATTCCGCTACTCCGGACAAGACCCGTGAAATAACCGGGGAAATGAGCAGGGACCTGAAACGGCTTACAAAAGTAGCGCAGAGATTTTCTCAGATCGGTTCCAATTCCGATATCACGTATCAAAATATTGTCCCGGTATTGAACGACCTTGCCGGGTA
This sequence comes from Candidatus Zhuqueibacterota bacterium, assembly GCA_022562855.1. GTDB lineage: Bacteria > SM23-31 > SM23-31 > SM23-31 > SM23-31 > JADFON01. The sequence goes on from JADFON010000002.1 coordinate 6,195, forward strand.
TTTCAGAAAACGATTGCCCCAATCGGGTAAATCGGTCAGAATTCATGAAATTCATCCCGCAGAAGCAATATGCCGTATTAATTTAGACCTGTTCGAGTGGGCATTAGAGAATCTCATAAAAAATGCCCTGGACGCAATTGAAAACGGAACGGGAGAGGTTACTCTTAAACTCGAAAAGCTCAAAGACAGCGAAGATTACAGCCTCGACATAATAGACAATGGAAAAGGAATTTCGAAGCAGAATCAAAAGGAAATCTTCAAACCCGGATTCAGTACAAAAAAGCGGGGTTGGGGTCTTGGTCTGAGTCTTGCAAAACGGATTGTTGAGGACTATCACGGGGGAAAGCTCCTGCTAAAACATTCCAAACCCGATGAGGGAACAACGATACGCGTTATCTTAAAAGGAGGAAAACCAAATGACGGCTGATTTCTGGAATGATCCTACGGTAAGAATTGTCATATACTCGTTATCCTATATTATCGGTGCATTTATTATTGCAAAAATATCGGTGAGAGTCATAGCTTTGCTTCGAAAGTGGATAACCAATAAGACCCCGTCGGAATTAGACGACAGGTTGATGGATATTCTTGAAACACATGTCAAATGGGTAATCAATATAGCCGGTTTTTACTTTGCTGTCAACTATTTGGAAAAACTGTTTCAAGACCAGGACCAGGAGCCGGTGTTAATTTTCTATGCAAATAATGCGTTATATATCGAGGCAGTATTGGTTGTTTCACTTCTTGTTATCAAGGTTTTAATGGAATTGTTGACGTGGTATCTCGGGCGTCTTGCAAAAAAGGAAGAAACAAATCTAATCGGTGAATTTGTTCCGTTATTTAGCAGGTTATTAAAGATTGTTGTGTTTGTTCTTGCGTTGATAGTCGTTATGAACAAGCTCGGTCAAGATGTCAGTGGACTGGTCGTATTAGGCGGCGTCGGGTCATTCGCTTTTGCATTTGCTGCGCAAGATACCCTGGCAAACATGATATCAGGGTTCGTAATTATGACCGACCGCCCCTTCCGGGTCGGTGACAGGATATTGCTCGGTTCCGGAGAGAAGGGCGATGTATTTGAGATTGGACTAAGAAGCACAAAAATACTTGATTTCGACAACCAGATGGTGATTGTTCCGAATGCGGAAATCGTGAATTCGAAAATTATAAATCTTTCATATCCCGACCTTACAATAAGGGTGGTTGTAAACGTTGGCGTCGCCTACGGTACCGATATTGAGAAAACCAAAAAACTACTCGTACAAATCTGTAAAGAGCATTCTACCGTTCTTGAAAAACCGGAACCTGTTGCATATTTTCTGGATTTCGGCGATTCTTCTTTAAGTCTGACCGTCAGGTGCCGTGTGCCGCATTATACTAATCAATGGACAGTAGCCGAGGAACTGCGTGTCGAGGTCAATAAAAGATTTCAGAGTGAAGGAATCGAAATACCGTTCCCACAACGGGTTGTCCATATGAAACGGGAAAAATAACTTCGCTTTGGAACATCAGCGTAATATTAACCATATAATATCTGTAGTCTATAATAGTTAAGTATAGCGAGATTTACTATATTGAGCACAGACTAAGGCGCAATTCGTTTCCAATATCGGTATTTCATTTGTGTACTCAGAAGCTGATTAGCGTCACAGCGGCTTATTTTTAATTGAATGCATTATAATTAAAGTTGTATGTATAATTGAGCTGTAAAGATTGCAGCGGCTGGAGTTGAACTTGACCGTTGATGAGCGGGAACTGATAGAAAAAGCGAAAAACGGCGACAGGAAAGCATTTGACCGAATAACGGAAATGTATCTTGATAAGGCTTTTTCTATTGCTTTCCGGTATACCGGTAATGAGATTGACACCCGGGATATTGTCCAGGAAGCATTTTACAAAGTCTATGTCAATCTTCACAGGTACGATGCGAAGTATCCATTTTCAGCCTGGTTTTTTCGAATATTAATAAACAGCAGTATTAATTTTTCGAAACGTCAAAGGCGGAAACGGTTTCTTTTTCAGGAAGGAAATCCAAAATCGGATGTTAACCCGATTGAAAAAAGTCCTGATGTTGAAAGTAATCCTGAAAAAGAATTTATAAATAACGAAATAAAAGATCTCATTTCGAAAGGGTTAATGTCCCTCCCCGAGAAGCAGAGATCGGCAATAGTACTTTTCGATTTGGAGGGGTTTTCCCAGATAGAAGTAGCAGAAATATTAAAATGCCCGCAGGGTTCGGTGATGTCCCGGCTCTTTTACGGTAGAAGAAAGCTAAAAATTTTTTTAGAAAAATATCTGTAAATTAAATAGATTCTTATTTGTATTGTATATAGTACCTGAATGGAAAATTCCATGAGGAGAAGAAGACTATGAAATGTGAAAAGGCGCTTAAAAAAACGTCTTCCGATAGGATTTCCGTACTGTCCAAAAAAATAATAGATGAACATATTGCCGGCTGTTCCTATTGTCAGGGACAAATCGCCTCTTCCGACAAGGTCGCTTTGCTGTTGGCAAATCAGAAGGATGACAGCCTTAAACCAGGTAAACGGTCGTCACTATTAACAAACATTCGTGTATACCGTGATAAAAAACGGAAAAGTATTCTTCACAGGTTGGCAGGATTAATGCCTCTTGAGCCGGCGGCAAAAGGTCTTACGATCGCAGGCGTATCGTTTGCAGTTTTGATAGGTGCATATTTGTTTTCAAGCGATATGCAACTCAGCAACTCAGCACGATTAGCGAATGAAGGAGCGGACGACGCCGATTTCTTTATTCAAGAACACGCACTTACCCAGGACAGCGGGTTATTCGGTCACGGGTCGTTTTCTCAGACATTCATGGGTCTCAGCGCACAACAAAATAAGTATAAATTTCCCAATTACAAAAATTGATTGGGGGGTTTCCAACAACTATACTAAATATGTTTGCTTTAATTAAATCCTATCGATCCCGGATATTATTGGCAGTTATTGCCGTGTCATTCGGGATTTTTTTACATTCAGAATCTTCAGCGCAAAGGAGAACTCCCGAAAGGCAAAAGCGAAAAGATGAACTGTTCAGAAAAATTGCCGCCGCCGAGGAATCTCTTTCTTACCAGGCTACGGTTATTACGGAATATTTTGGCGAGGAAACAAGAAAATATGAGCGTGATGTAGTGAAGGTTGGCTCTAACAGAGAGTGGTCAAAGTCCAATAATAGGGTATTTGTGATACGGGACAATCTATATTTTATAAAGTTCTTAGAAAATGACTCTGTGATTGTATATAACCGAAGATCGAGAGAAAGCATCATCGGAGATATAGAGTTATTAAAAAAGAACTATTCTGTTCGATTCTTACCTGAAGAGAAAATACAAGACCATCTTGTGGATGTTGTTCGAATCAGATTCAGATTGAGACATAAGGACCGGGCGTGGCTAAAAATCTGGGTTGACAAAGAGAACGGTTATGTTTTCAGAACAGAACATTATGACGCAGAGGACAAGAAATTTTTTTCCCGTCATAGTGAGGATGTCAAGTTTGATCCTGAGATCGATCCTGAATTATTCGAAGTAGATTATACGGGCGCTTTGCCTGCTGTTCCAACCAGAAAATTATATGAGAGCGCTACCGAGGTCAGAGACGATCTGAATATATCCTTAGTCGCTCCGGAGTTTCTGCCTCCCGGCTTTTCACTAAGTGAAATATCGGTAAGATACCGCGGTCACAATAATAAGCCCTTCGTCCAGTTTTATTACTCGGATGGTCTTTGGTCGTTTTCGCTGTTTCAGGAAACTACTGAACGGGATAATAGAGATATGCGGCTTAGAAAACGTATGGGTGGGCTTTCTATAAGCGAAATAAAAAACAATTTACGTTATAGTTTCAATAGTGATATTGACCTCATTGCTGAAAAAACACTGGTAAAATCCTTTCAGACGATCAAACCGTTAAATGATCCAGGCCCTCATCAGGATGCGAAGGGGAATAAAAAACATATTAAATAAGACTAATTCATGGTATAAGTTATAAAAAAAGCTGGCTAATCTTTAGCCCGCTTTTTTTATAGTAATAGAAAATTATTTCTTTTTTCTCATTATTTCTCTCTGCCACTGCACGTCGATGTCGCCATCGTAGAACTTTTCAGGGTTCTCAAGCGCCCAAATTTGTTTTCGTATGAGATAGTTATCCGGGTCAAACTCCAACGCTGAATGTAATTGAACCAATGCATTCTCTTTCTCGTTATTTCCAAGTAATGACACAGCATCGTGAAATAACTCTTCCGCTTTCTTCGAAGCAAAACCGTTACCGGCATTCCGTTCAATATCGGCGTTTATTTCCATTGCATTTCTTGCAACAACCGAGTTTTCGCCGTTCTCGAACCAGTCTTCCAATTCCTCGATCAATTTTGGATTTGCAATATTAGCGCTTTGCGGACCGCGGACAAGCTTACCTGATTCATCAAAGAGCATGGTAAGAGGAACAAAATTATAACTAAAATACGATCCGAATTTGTTCTCGACGTCTACAAGGGCGGTATATTCGGCATTCGCTTTTTCTATCCATGGGCGGACTACATCAGGTCCCTGGATATCCATAGCGACGGTAACAAGTTCGAAACCGTCGTTCTTGTGTTTTGAATAGAATTCTTGCCACCCGGGCAATTGACCTCTGCATACTCACCAGGAAGCCCATGCAAAAACGACAACCTTTTTACCGGAGAAATCAGCCAGTGAAACGATATTTCCATTCAAATCGGAAAGTTCGATGTCTAAGGCTGCCGGGCTGTTCAAGTCTCCCTTTGGGTTAACTTTTTTGAATATTCCCGGCTCAGAAATATTCAATTCCAATGTCCGTTTGTCCATATCCCAATTAGCTTCGTCGCCAAGATGCATGATCAGGTCTACAACCGGTACAAAGTAGGTATCACCCTCCTTGAATGCCTGGTCCTTTTCCTTTCCAACGTAGACCGGGATACACAGGTCCTCCCGGCAGATACCTATCTGCCTTCCCTGCGGGTCTATCTCTTTATACACAAGGTCAAGATGGGTTTCGAGAGCGGATATGGAAAGATATACAGTGTCATTTTGAATCCTGTAATCTTTTTGAGTGAGCGTTATGGCTGTGCCGTTAAGTGTAAACGACTCAACGGTGATAGATTCTTTCTGACCGCTGCACATAGAGCCGAATAAGCTGACAACACTGACTGCGAAAATTAATTTTTTCATTCGATTTCCTCGATTAAAAGTATGATAAAAATCAATCAGGGATTATAAGTAATTATATATTCAAACTTACTGCGTAAATATTCAACAAAACTAAATCGTAATAAGTTCCTTCCAATTTCCTGAAAAACATCCTTTAGATCTCTTTCAAGCTCAAAAATAGAATTTTCATCGCTTCGTCGATTTCGTCCTCAGGAATATTCAATCTCGGTCTACACCTTATTGAAATATCACCGCATCCCATTATTATCATATTGTTTTTGTAAACCGCATCGACCAATTTGTTGCGTGTCTCTATATCAGGCAGATCAAAAGCGCATATCAGTCCTCTACCGCGTACATTTGATATCATATCGGGAAACTGCTTTCCGAGATTTGTCAGACCGGCAAGCAGATATATACCCATTTTCTTAGCGTTTTCTACCAGGTTTTCTTCCTCGATGATTTCAAGATACCGTTCGAAACGGACCATATCGACGAGATTTCCACCGAACGTTGAATTGATCCGGCTCGAAACACGGAATACGTTTTCCGGAATTTCATGGATTTTGTCCGAAACGAACATTCCGCAAACCTGGGTCTTTTTGCCGAATGCGATCATATCCGGCTCCATATCGAAATACTCATAACACCACATTCTCCCCGTCAGCCCGATTCCGGTTTGCACTTCATCAAAAATGAGCATAATCTCGTTCTCGTCGCAAATTGTGCGGAGCGCCTGGAAAAATTCCTTTCTAAAGTGGTGGTCGCCGCCCTCTGATTGGATAGGCTCGATAAGCACCGCAGCGATATCGTCCGGGTTATCGGATATTGCTTTCTTTATCGAATCTATACTCTCCCGTTCGAGTTTGCTTACGTTTTCTATAGATTCTTCCGAGAGGGGAAATGTTATTTTCGGATTATTTATGCGGGGCCAGTCGAATTTAGGATAATAGTTGGTTTTTGCCGGGTCAGTATTGGTTAAAGAAAGTGTATAACCGGACCTGCCGTGAAACGCATCCTTAAAGTGAATAACCTGCTGTCCTTTTTCTTCTTTTATTCCCTTCTCAAAGTTCTTTCTGACTTTCCAGTCAAATGCAGCCTTCAGGCAGTTTTCAATTGCCAGTGTCCCCCCGGATACAAAGAACATATTGGGAAAATGTTTTGGCACTGCGATTCGGCTAAACGTATTTACGAATGACGCCATCTCTTCGGTGTATATATCAGAGTTTGAGGGTTTAATTACCGCCGACCTTAAGAGTTTGTCTAAAAACTGTTTGTCTTTCATTTTCGGATGATTAAAGCCGATAGGATTTGTAGCAAAGAAAGTAAAAAAATCGAGGTACTTTTTTTCATTCCTTGAATCGTAAAGATACCCTCCCTGGCTTTTATCAAAGTCGAACACAAGGTCATAACCGTCTGCTAAAATACTTTTTGACAAAACATCGTGGACATTTTTCGAAGAAACATTAGACATACCGCCTCCTGAGCGCAATAATTTTTATAGATAAGGGAAGTGTAGATTTATAATATTCGAAAAACCTCAGAAAATATCCGAAAATAATGAATCGATCCCGCATAAATGATAAGCGACCGCCAGCCGGAATTTGAGTAGAGATTTTTGATTAGAATTATCTTTATAATGTAACACGTATCAAAGATATTATCAAGAACATTTCATCCGTTTGGATAGTTAAATTACCTGTGGAATATAATTTTGAATAATGTAAATATTTTGTATTTTACATTGCTGAAGCAGAATTGCAAAAGATTTCAGCGCTTATTCACTATTATTTAAAATAAAAGGTAATCCGGCAAGGTAGAAAAATTGATGTCAATATTGTCACGGTACATAGTCCGCATCTTTTTGGGACCTTTCTTTTTCAGTCTGACAATTATAGTATTTTTGTTCATGACAAATTATTTCATTAAGCAGATTCCGATGTTATTGACCAAAGAGGTGGCGGTGCCGGTTATCCTGGAATTAATTTTTCTGAACCTTGCATGGATCGTGGCTCTTGCACTGCCAATGGCAGTTCTCGTTGCGACGCTCATGACGTTTGGGAAAATGTCGGCTGATAACGAGATTACAGCGATGAAAGCAAGCGGGTACGGAATCCACCAGGCAATGCTTCCCGTATTAATTCTATCGGTCTTTATTGCCTACGGCAATTTCCGGTTTAACGATGTCATCTTACCTGAATTTAATGTAATGGCTCGGCAATTATATGTGGATATTACGTACAAAAAACCAAACCTTTCATTCGAGGAGGGTATTTTTTCGAATGAGGACCTGATAAAGAACTACCGGCTGAAATTTGATAGGATAGACCGGTCGTCAAACTGGGTTTACGGTGTAACGATTTATGATCATTCCGATCCAGATATTCTAAGAACTCTTATTGCGGAAAAAGCAACACTCGATTTTTTAGAGGATTCTAATCAAATAGTCATGGATTTATTTAACGGTGAATCCCATGGGGTAGATACGAAGACTCTGTCGGAATACAAAGTATTCACTTTTACCCGCCAAAGACTCCGGATCGATGTTGAATCGTCAATTTTAAACAGAAGTTCCGAACAACTGCGGGGAGACCGGGAAAAGAACATCGCGATGCTTCGCGAAGATGTCGCGAAAATCGAACCCAGAATTGTAACAAAAAAACAGTTGATTGTAGATAGGATTAAGAACAGGCAGGATATCCTTGCCGAAATATCACCTGAAAACGAAGAGTTTCTGTATAATTTGGAACCTGATGATTTTTCCCAGGATGAAAATCGAAGGTATTTTATAAACTCAAAGAGCGACGATCCGCTTATTATGGAGATAAATGAGAATCAGGGATTGGTGAACATACTGCGTTCTGATGTTATTATGGCAAATTCAGACATGAGATATTACAATAAGCTAATGGTTGAAATTCAAAAGAAATACTCGATTCCGGCGGCGTGCATTGTTTTTGTTTTTATCGGTGTTCCTCTTGGGGTGAAAACGCGTCATGGGGGTCTGGCTATAGGCGGGGGATTAAGTATAGTATTCTTTTTGATTTACTGGGCTTTCTTGATTGGAGGGGAGCATCTGTCAGACCGGAAGCTAATGGAACCGTGGCTGGCAATGTGGCTTCCGAATATCATTGTCGGATCCGCGGGAATCTGGCTTACGGTCGGTATGGTTCGTGAGTCGCCCGTTATTGACTTTGGCAAGTGGTACAGGCTTTTAAGATGGAAGAAGAAAAAGGAAAGCGATGACAGGGAGATAATTCACCGGGAAAGTTCCTCCGTTTCAAACTGATCCCTCTAATGTACCAATCTCATACTTTTTAAAGGATATAATCGATAGAGTAACTACCACGCCATGCTTCGAATAACCGACAGGTATTTCTTAAAAAGATTCTTAGCCCTTCTGGGGTTTGCTATTACCGCATTTTTGGTAATATTCGTCATTGTTGATATTGTCGAAAAGATGGACACTTTTATCGACAGGGAAGCTTCTGTTGAAAATGTTCTCTGGTTCTACCTGTATTCGATCCCTAATTTTCTATTATTGATCCTCCCGATCGCAATGCTCATGGCGTCGTTATTTGCTATGGGGCAATTAGTCAAAGACGGAGAGTTGACCGCTCTCAAAGCTGCCGGTGTCAGTCTCTACCGTGTTATCTTCCCTGTAGCGGTTTTGGCGACTCTTATATCGGTATTTGCTTTCTGGTTTGGGGAGTGGGTTGCGTCTTCAAGTGAACGGCAGAAATCGGAGATCTATAATAACAAGATAAAGAAATATCAGAACATAATGATCACTAAAGATAATATTATCCTGCAGGATACCAGGACCAGGCAGGTCAGTATCGGGCATTATGACGGGTTTAACCATGTTGGAACCATGATAAACATCATGATCCAGAACGGAAACAGCATCGACACTACGATAAGCGCACGGCAGCTTATACCGGACGGAAACGACTGGACGCTGATCGATGGAAAGATAAGAGACTTTACTACGGGTGTGGAAGTGGTGCAGGAATTTGATGAGTATGATGTTTTGGATTTCAATTTTATCGAGGATGATTTGATTGCAGTTAAGATAAAGCCGGAAGAGAGAAACGTAGTCGAATTGCAGGAGTTTATCGAGAAGCTCCAACAGCTTGGCGTCCCGCATGATCGGTGGAAAGTTGATTATTACGGCAAGTTCGCCTTTCCCTTTGCAAACCTGGTTGTGGTAATGCTGGGGCTTCCGCTTGCGACACGCGACTGGCGGGGCGGTAACGCTTTTGGCTTCGGGATATCCGTCTTTATCTGCTTTGTGTATTACGTCATTATGACGTTTTCAAATTCACTCGGCTATAAGGGAGTGCTCTCGCCTATCACCGCCGCCTGGTTCAGCAACTTCCTCTTCGGCGTTATCGGCATCGGTGCGCTCATCACTGCTAAGAAGTGATTTCGGGGGACGCCCCGTTGGAACTGCGTAGCGGCAAGACCCAAATACGGGGCAGGCAGGCTAATATCTATTTATTTAAGTTGTTATAATCCGGGCTAATTGACCAATACAACCGTGGTTTTGTATTCGATATTTTCACCTGTCAGGGTCGATTGAGCGTTAAAGTACACCACGTAGATGTCTGTCAGCATTAGTCTGCCGTTGTTGTTTTTCCCATCCCATGTAACGGAAAAAACGCTGCCCCGGAGTTCGCCGCGAAGAAGGTCCCGTATCAATCTTCCGTACCTGTCATATATCTTCATTGTAACAAGCGACTGTGTGAGCGGATGTGAAACCGATATGGAACATACTTCCGACCTTCGCGTTGGAGAAAATGGGTTCGGGTCGGGAACAATTATGATGTTTGAAGGGATTCCGGAAATACTTAGTGTATTCGGTTTACCGGGGGTGGCGCCTGCGGGATCGGTTGAAAGTCCCCAGTTCATACGCGAGTTCGAAGGTCCCCCGATAAGTATCCGTTCCAGCGATACGCCGCGGTTGCTTCCCCATGAACTGTTGTAATCGACCTTATCCGATATTCTTCCTGACGGTTCCGCGAGTGTAATTTCGTCTTCATCGTTATTCAACGCCGGAAAATCATCGACTTCGATTATGGCGAACGTTGAAGTAAATTTTCCTGCCAGCCTCGAGGAATCACCGGTGAGCACGACAAACCCGCCGGGTTGGATTATAACATGACTTTCACTAATGACTGCCGGGGTCGCACGGGTTTTATCCTTTATCAACCAGTTATCCAGGTTTATTTCACTTGATCCGGTGTTGACTATTTCGATCCATTCGGGAGAATCGCTCAGGGGCTGATACATTATTTCGTTAAGTTTGAGCTGGTTTTCTTTATCGGGGATACTCAGGGTCAATATTTGTATGTTATTGTCAGGCGCTTCATCGGGTGTGGAAGACACGACAAAGCTAAGCTGAATCGTTCCGGCGGTCGGGGGCAGCCATGTATATTCTATGATTACGGAATCCCCAAATACAGATAATCCCGCAACGTCCAGTTGAAACTCATCGAGAATTTCACCCATCGTAAATAAACCGTTTTTATCGGCGTCGAAAAATATCGATAACGTTGCGGCGGATGGCGTGTGAATACCGTTATTTCGGACCGTAACGCTAAAAGTTATGGATTGACCGGCATGGGGATAAGGAGGGTCGGCGTTTATCGATGTCACGGAAAGATCGAAATCCGGTGGTGTAACGCTGTTTCGCGCACCCGGAGAACCGGGGATTTCTTTACTATCCGCCCAGTTTTCGGCGTTATTCATTATATTCGGGATTATCTTTTCGTCTGAAATACCGTCCGGGTTGCCGGGAGAATACCGGTATGACGTAACGGTGTCTCCCGTAGATGAGATAAGGCTGATGGTTTCCGCATTCGAGTTACTCAGCCCCCTCGAACCAAGCGTCGGTCCGTTTATTGTCAGGATAAGAGCCGCACCCGGAATAAAAGTATCGTACACAGTTGAATTCAAAAAATAATCGGAGTCGAGTATTATAGCGTATTGACCGGGCTGGAGTACCAAACCGCCGCCCGTACCAACGATCTCATCCGAAGCATCCTGGTCGGAAACGTTCCACCCGGACAAATCGACCGGGTCGATACCGGTATTCAGCAGTTCGATGAATTCGTTATGATTTTCGTTGCCTGGCGGGTTGAACATTATCTCGTTCAGAATTATCTGACCACGCAAATTGGGAGTAAGCGTGAGAATAATAACCAGGAAGAAAATAGGAGCCGGAATTCGCATTTGAGATGAAAAAAATTAATTTAAATTTGTTTTAGCCTTGTATTGAATGAAAATCTCGAAGCGGCACGAATCAGCGGGGGTGACAGAATCGAGAAAAATAGGATATTCGAGATTATGTGCCAGAGTCCGAATAGCATTCCACCCGCAAAGTATATCCCCGCCTGAGTTAATGAGTAACCCGCTAATTCCGAAGTAAATATCGTTATAAGCAGGTGATAAACCACGGTCAATACACCACCGCTTAAACCGAAAAGGACGGCTTTGAGTTTTCCTTCGGATAGAGTACGGGTTGTCTTATAAATAAGCGCTCCCGTTAACCCTGCAAGTCCAAAGCCGATTACCTGTGAGACAATCAACGGCGGAAATGCGAGACCCGATCCCCACGGGTTTAGTGCGGAAAACAAAAATCCCCCGGTTGTGCCGATAATGACGCCCTGTTTTATTCCATAGATATAACCGCCGAGAAATACAAACAAAGTAATAAGTTCAATGTTCGGGACCGGGGTTAAGATCAGTCCAATCACTACGCAAACCGCGGTATAGAGACCGGTATGCGCTATGGTGTTTGATAATCGGGACATAGAAGCAAATAAGTAAATGAAACAGTAAATGTACAAAACTATGCAAACAGGCAAAAGAAGATTTTTCTTGTATTTTCCCCCTTTTCTTTGTAGCATTTCTCATTGAACTACAACCCCAAAAAGGCTGCCGTATGGAAAAGAGTATATTATTCACAAAAGAAAACACAATGTTGATCGTGGTGGACGTTCAGGACAAACTCGCAAAAACGATGAAAGCCCGCGACAAGGTGGTTCGAAATATTTCAAAGCTCACCAAGACCGCGCAACAGCTCCAGATACCCGTAATCGTAACAGAACAATACCCAAAGGGACTTGGAAGAACACTTCCCGAACTGGATAATATTCTCATCAATACCGAACCTATCGAAAAAGTATCGTTTAGCTGCTGCATGGAGGAGCGGTTTATGAACGCCCTTGCGATTGAGAACAGGAGTCATATACTCCTTACCGGCATGGAGGCGCATATCTGTGTCATGCAGACAGCGCTCGACCTGATAAACAGCAATTATATTGCGGGTATCGTACAGGACGCTGTCTGTTCGTACAATCAAAATGACATGGATGTAGCGCTGCTCAGACTGCATAATTCGGGTGTGCTTTTGACGACGACGGAAATGGTAATTTACGAACTCCTTCGCAAAGCGGGAACCGAAGATTTTAAAGCATTGCTGCCGGTTTTAAAAGAAAGAGACGCATAAATATAGGTGGAAATCAACCTTTGAATAGGCAAATATTTAAAAAGGAAATCTTATTAAAAGAAAATAAAAAATATTTCTTGACAATAGTGTATTTTTTTATATCTTTTAGATTGTAAAACCCAAATTCCTTATTTACCACGGATAACGGCACTTCGTTAGAAACTCGCCCTTCTATGAGGAGCTGTGGAGTAAAGTCCATCCGACCAGAGGCTTCCGGAACCCCCCTTCGGAAGCCTTTATTTTTCCCTTTTTGTCAAATTATAAAATACCGTTTTGCTTATCCTTTTTGAGTGCAAATAGGTGCATATTGTACCAAAGTTTTGTCAATCGGTAAAATCTGCTTTTTTTGAACCTCCCCAGATTTTTCAGAAGACTTTTTTATTTATAAATCATTATATGAAATAAAGTTACTGCTTTCGTTTTTTTTGGTTGCGGATAGGTAGAATATCGAGTAAAATTCAACGTAAGGGAAAACTATAGAATAGTACAAAAAATGGTTTAAAACTATTAGTGAATGATTTTGTTAAACATAGGTAGGATTTAAAAAATTAAAAATTCGCGTTTCAGGGTTTGTCTGTCTTGTGGATGTGAGGGCATCACGTTCTCTTGAGGGACTTCTTCGGAGAATGACCGCCTACACGGCGGGTCCCCCTTTCGGTATATTTAATAATTACAACAATTTAATTCTTATCAAAAGGCGTCTTTTTATCAGATTTATTGAAACCGGTTTATCATTGGTACACAGTGTGTGCAAAAAGTAATGGGGTATAGGGGGAAATAACAGAAAAAAGTGAGTAAATTTAACATAAGCATTTTGAGCTAAAAGAGCTATTTTCCTAAAATATTATTTGCATTAGTGATATATTTTACTTATAGTAATGTAATTATATTTAAACTTCCGAAACAATTGGTATCATAATATTCGCTTTATCGCACACTTTAGCAGGTATTATAACTGGTAAGAATTTCGTGTTAATGAATAGTATTGGTACACTGCCTTTTTGAAAAAGCGAAGCCACGCAGAGTTGCAAAAAGGAGGAAATATGAACGAATTTCGGGACCAAGGTGCGCTGACTATAATCGCAGAGATTAAGTCAGGGGAAAAAGAAAATCTCCGTACACTGCTCAAGACAATGGTCTACTCTAAAAAAGACAACCCTGATGTCGATGTCGAAACCAATGC
>JADFON010000227.1 GCA_022562855.1 Candidatus Zhuqueibacterota bacterium
AAAAGTGCAAATGGTGAACGCCCAATTTGAATCGATAATGAACATCCCCGCTAAAAATATTTTAGGAAAGCATTGTTCAGGAGAAATTTGCTATCTGTGCGAAGATGGTTTTTGTCTTGTGAAACAGTGTTTGGAGGAGGGCGCCGTTAAGGTAGAATCGACCTGTCATAAAGGTGATTTAAACGGGGATGAATATTTTGAGCATTTTGCTATTCCGCTTTTGCATGGCAAAAAAACATACGGGGTGCTGGAAATCATTACCGACGTTACCGAGAAATATAATACGCAACGTCATCTTATCAGGGCGGAAAAATTGTCAACAACCGGCGAGATGGCAGCTACGCTTGCACATGAGATCAGGAATTCGAATACATCTGTTAAAATGATCCTTCAGTTGTTAAAAGAGCGTTCATCCGACGCCGATCTGGAATCCATCGGTGTTGCTTTGGATTCTATTACGCAAGTCGAGCAGATAGTCAATGATCTCATCCATTTTTCCAAACCGACGGAAATAGATTTTTCGACACAAGATTTAAATGAACTGCTGAAAAGCAGCGTTCAATTTGCAGCGCATCAATTTCAGGATCAAGATATCGATGTTCAAATGGATTTTGACCAAAGAGTTTCGAATATATCCTGCGATAAAAACCACATGCATAAAGTAGTGGTAAATCTTGTGTTAAATGCCGCACAATCTATTACCGGTTCGGGGAGAATCGTAATTTCCACCGAGAAAATAAAATTAGACCAGGACATTTATGATTATGCTTCGTTACCGGCAGAGGCGAGAGAAATTACCTCCTCGGCATCCGTACAGAAAATTATATTGAAAAAAGGATCGGATGTGGCTTTAATAAAGGTGTCCGACACCGGTGAGGGGATTCCCCGCACTAATATTCAAAGAATTTTTGACCCGTTCTTCACGACAAAGGTAAACGGTACAGGACTTGGACTGTCCTTAGCAAAACGGATAGTCAACGCCCACAACGGTATAATAACCGTTCAAAGCGTGCAAAACAAAGGTACAACTTTGTCAATTTTTCTTCCTTATCACGAAACTTCTACGCCACAATGAAAAAGAAAATACTCATTGTCGACGATGACAAGAGCATCCGTTATGCTTTCAGGAAAACGTTTGCGGGAAATGAATTTGATGTGTTTGAAGCATCCGACGGTAAAGAAGCTTTAAAGGTTCTGAAGAATATTCAGCCCCATGTCATATTTTTGGATTATTCGATGCCGGAATTAGACGGCTTTGGTGTGATGGAGGCTATGCGGGATCAAGGCATAGATATTCCAACTATTGTTATCACCGGGTACGGAAATATGAATACGGCTATTAAGGCTGTCCAACTGGGAGCCTATGAATATGTTACAAAGCCGTTGGATGTCGATAAGGTGCGCAATCTGGCAAAACGCGCCATTGAGATTTACGAACTTAAAAAAAAGGTTGTTGGATTAGAATCTACGATCCGGTCTTTACCACAGCAATATGAATTTATCGGCAACGATCCAAAAATCCAGGAAATATTCAAGACTATTGGCGCAATTACTTCTACGCCCAACGAAATAAACGTATTGATTTATGGGGAAAGCGGGACGGGAAAAGAACTGGTTGCCAGAGCGATTCACTCACATGGACATAACAGCGGACAACCGTTTATCGGGATTAATTGTACGGTTTTTCCGGAATCATTAATGGAAAGCGAATTGTTCGGGCATGAAAAAGGCGCTTTTACCGGGGCGATAGACAAACGGATCGGTAAATTCGAAGCCGCCCAGTCCGGCACAATATTTCTTGATGAAATCGGCGATCTCTCACCACATTTACAGCAGAAGTTTCTCAGGGTTCTCCAGGAGCGATGTTTTGAGCGAATCGGTAGTAATTCTTTAATTCAGATTAATTCCAGAATTATTGCCGCCACAAACCATAATCTGGAAATTGAAATCAAGGAAGGCAGATTCCGTGAAGACCTGTTTTACAGGTTAAACGTCATAGCGGTCCGTATCCCGGCATTGCGGGAACGCAAGGACGATATTCCTCTGCTTGCCGACTTCTTTTTAGAAAAATACTCCAATCAAATGGAGAAAAAAATTGTTCGGATTGATAAAGAAGCGGTAGAACTGCTTATTACGTATGATTACCCGGGTAATGTCAGGGAACTCGAAAACATAATAAAAGGATCCATAATGCTCGAAAAGAGCAAATTTCTCACCATTTCGAGCCTCCCCGATACAATTACCGGTTCTCCAATTACATCGAGATTAACGTTTCCGATAACCACAACAGTATGGGAAGATGCGCGCCGGGATGCTCTCAAACAATTTGAGCGGCAGTTTATATCCCAGCTCTTGAAAAAAACAGAAGGAAACGTAACAAAAGCTTCACAACTCGCGAAAATCGAACGCCAGAGTTTTCAGAGGATAATGAAAAAACATAATCTGTTCTCAGCAGATTTCAAGTAAGAACTGTCACCTTCCCGGTTACACTGGTGACACCCTCAAGGATTCTTTCCTTTTACATTTTCCACGATTCAATAGTATTGTTTATACCATCTAAAGTATTATTATTGTATAAGTTATAAGCCATCCATCTCCTTTTTGTTTCCCTTGGTACATCATTTGCCTATGAACATGTCAGTAGGATAAATTTGACATCTAAATTTTCGGAGGTTTACATGAAAAAAGAACACATAGTGACGGCAGGCATTATTGCTGTGCTTGTATTGAGCTTCGTTCAGGACTGTTATTCGATTCCTGCATTTGCGAGGAAATACGGAACAAGCTGTACAACGTGTCATGTGGCTTTCCCAAAGTTGAACAGCTTTGGCGAAGCTTTCCGGCTGAACGGGTTTGTCATTCCTGAAGCTGATGAGGATTTTATAAAAGAAGAGCAGATGAGGTTGGGGGCAGAATCTTACAAACGGGTCTGGCCCAATGCTGTTTGGCCAACTACGATGCCCGGAATTCCGCCAATTTCACTGTCTGTCACCCATGGATTTGTTTATGATAAAAATGGAGAGGTGAGGACAGAATTCACCGCACCGACGGTGAATATCTTATTAGCCGGGTCATTCGGGGAAAGCATCTCATTTTATACAGGTTTGCATTTGTTTGACAACGGAGAAATCGGCTCGCTGGGCAGAGCTTACATTAAATTTAACAATTTGCTCTTTGACCGTCTTCCGTCAACCCGATTATACTTTCGCATCGGGCAATTTATACCCGACGCCGTCCCATTCGCGAATCATCGCAATTTGTCATTAAACAGTTTTGCCTTGAATTCATATTATCCTGACCTGGGCGGCGGTTTTCAAGCAGGTCATCATGGGGGAGCAACCGGGTTTAACCTGGAGAATAATCAATTAGGGGCGGAACTTACCGGCATAATAAAAAGCCGGTTCCGTTTCGGTGTCGGTCTGGTAAACGGTAATGGTCCCGGGGGAGAAGATAACAAAGCAAAAGACGGTTATTTCAGGCTTGCATACAAATTTGGCGGTATGGCATTTGACGGTTCAACCGGGGATGGGTCATCCGCGGAACTTTCGCAGACCAATAACTGGAAAGAGAATTCGATCAGATTTGGTGTTTTCGGTTATGCCGGGGGGGCGGATAATCAAGGTACAAATGGACCGAATGATCTAAAATTTCACCGCATTGGCGGCGATGTGAGTCTTAAGATCGGTAATCTAAACCTGTTTGGGGGATATCTCCAGGGACGCGACCGTGTCATGCGGAGCGAAATTCTTACTCCCCTTGATTACAACCTTTTCTTTGCGGATAGTTTTTTACTCGTTTATCCGTGGCTCATAGGTTCGGTGCGGTATGAACAAGTCAATCCCAAGGGGATTGACAGCTTCGCACGTCTGGTGCCTCATATTTCAATATTAGCCCGCGCCAACGTCCGTCTTTTAATGGAAAGCTCGTTTGATACGGACAATTTTAACTTAACGAATTTTCAATACATTTTTCAATATGCCTTTTAACAACGGTATAGTCATAAAGAATTTGGAGGAATTATTATGAAGAAGCGATCATTAATGTTCGTCATTGCAGCGTGCGCGGTTTTGAGTCTGGCAGCCTGGAGCTGTTCAATCGACGAGAATCCTGTTGTTCCATCCGATGTTGAAACAAGCTACAGAGTCACTGTTTCCGTCAATCCTTCTACCGCTTTTCGTACGATGGATACCTGGGGAGCAGTCGTCAATCCGGTCGAAGTCAACTTTATTTCTAATTTTGAAATGGAACATCATGAGGATGAGGGGGAACATGAGGAAGGACATCATGGCGATATACAAATTGGTGCAGCTTCTTTAGACGGCTACAAGATAATGGTCATGGCTAATCATGCGATGGATATGTATCATGTGCCAACGGGTGATCATGGTCATGGTGGTGAAGGCACTGGAATGCAATTCGAAGAAGAACACGGAGTTGAAGGAGAATTTAT
>JADFON010000228.1 GCA_022562855.1 Candidatus Zhuqueibacterota bacterium
TAGGCTTGTCGCTTGGCTCCCTTCATGTGCCGTATGCGTGGCACAGATGGTATCCATGGCCAGTCCATACAGGCCCGATTCAATACGGTAGTGATCGTGGTCAGTTCCTTGTTGATGGTTCCGACCATGACCGGCTTCTTGAATGGACCTAAGCCCCGATGACGCTCCTTCTTGTATTGCCTCAGAGTTTCCTCATCAACGTCGCCTTTAAAAACGACGCATTGTATCACACCTGTTCCGTCGCGTACCTGCAGGAACCAGAGTTTTCCGCTGTGCCGTTTGTTATACAGCCATCCTTTTATTTCCACTTCTTTGCCGACGTGTCCGGCTATATCGCTGATATATACCCAATCCATTTATGCTCCGGTTTTGAATTAATATTATATCGCAGTCTAAAGCCTGCGGCTACAATGGATTCCCGCTTAAAGAATGCGGGAATGACAATAACCCCATCCGGAACGCCTGAGATGCTGGTGTTATTAAACTTAATTGTAATCTATTGAAGAGTGTATCGGCTTTGAAATCTTCTCATTCTAATTAAATAATTACTTTAACCTCAATTTTTGCCGAACACTACTGATTATTGTTTTTCCCTTTGTTCCTTAAATAGATTTTCAAATATTCCCGGAGTTTTTTCCTCCGATACTTCTTTTTCTTTCGTTAGCGTTTCTCTTTTTTCTATTTCTTCCCGTTTGCGGTTTTCCAAATTTTCCAAATTTTCTTTTAGC
Source organism: Candidatus Zhuqueibacterota bacterium (assembly GCA_022562855.1). Taxonomy (GTDB): domain Bacteria; phylum SM23-31; class SM23-31; order SM23-31; family SM23-31; genus JADFON01. The sequence goes on from JADFON010000228.1 coordinate 729, forward strand.
TGGTCGTTATAAGATTTGTTTGAGAAACCCTTACGAAAAATCCAATAGAGAAGCGGGATCAACAAAGGTAAAAAATCTTCAAACATGTTTATTCCATGGACGATTAAATTTCAATATTATTTCTGCTTTAAAAACCGGATTCTATCATTTAACAAGCGGTACATTACCAATTCTTCTTAACCCTTATGGCGCTTTTGGATCCTGCGTTACGCTGCTCTAACAGGTCTTTTTCGTCGTTTTGAAGGGCGTTCAGTATTCTTTCGGCTTCTTCACGAGAGATTTCATCAGTTTCCTGCTGTTCCTGCTGCTGAGGTTCCTGTGTAGCTGGATTTTCCTCATCTCCCTGTTGCTGCTCCTGTTCTTGCTGTTCTTCCTGATCGCGTTTATTTCGCTGCTGCTGTTGATCCTGCTCCTGGTTCTCCTGATCTTCTTGTGTATTGCCTTTGTTCGGGTTTTGCGACTCTTCTTTCAGCTTTTTTCTCACATATTCGAGATTGTACTTGCTATCGAGATCGTCAGGATTCACCCTGAGAGACTGTGTGTATGAAAGAATGGATTTCTCAAGTTCTTCCATTCTATATAGTGTATTGCCCATATTATAATATGACCTGAAATGCAAATCCGTATTTTCAGCCGTGAGAACTTTATTATATTCCCGGATTGCTTCTTCGTATTTACCCTGCATATACAAAGTATTGCCAATATTATAATGTATCTCTGCAGACTCCGGGTTTTCCAGTGCAGCATCCCTGTACAAATTGAGCGCTTCCTCATAGCGCTGAGAGTTATAAAACTCATTGGCTTCTTTTACTTTTGCGCGGTCGGATTGCGCATATAGATTATAAGCCGGTGAGAATAGTAAGGCTGAAATAAAAATGGATATAACAACTCTCATGTTCTTCTTTCCCTGCAGATTTAATTAGTACGACTATTCTAATATACTCAATTTTTTTACGAAAGGTTCATTCAATACGCTTAATAACGTCCTTTCCATTCCTCTTTGATTTTTCGGCGTTCGGGTAAAATCGTTTCAAATAAAAGAATCAATATGAATAAAGCAAGAAAATATTGAAACCTGTCTTCAAACTGGGTAAATTGCATACTTCCCAGTTCCTTTTTTTCTCCGCTCGATATCTCTGCATAAATCCTGTCCAATTCCGCTTCCTCAGGTGTGGCGCGAAAATATTTCCCGCCGGTTGTACTCGCAATTTTTTCGAGTGTCAGTTCATCCAATTTGGTAACGATAGTCTGTCCGTCGCTGTCCTTTCTGAAGCCAATCCTGTTACCGGCAAGGTCGAATTCCGGTATAGGCACACCTTCCGGTGTTCCGATTCCGACAGTATAAATTACGATGCCTTCGCGGGCGGCAGCTTCGGCATATTGATCGATATCACCCACATGGTCTTCCCCGTCGGTAATCAGAATCAAAATCTTGTGCTTCCGTTCCTGCTGCTCAAATGTCTCGATAGCTTTTATCAAAGCCTGCGAAACGTTTGTGCCGGGAAGAGGGATCAAATTGGGATTTATCACACTTAAAAGCAGCTTTGCCGCCCCATAATCCAGTGTCAGCGGACATTGCACAAACGCCTCGCCCGCAAATGCGATCAGTCCAATCCTGTCTCCTTCCAGTTTGTCAATCATTTCCCCTATTTCATGTTTTGCTTTTTCGAGTCTTGACGGGCTGATGTCTTCCGCCATCATGCTTGCTGAAACATCGATAGCAACAATTATGTCCTGACCTTCACGGGTTACCTCCTCAATCCGTGTACCGATTTGCGGGCGGGCAATTGCGGCTACCATGATTGCCGCACCGGCTATTAACGCCGCCGCTTTTAGCCGTTGTCTTTGTCTGCTTGTTACCGCTGTCAACTTTTCCATTAATTCAGGTGAACCGAAACGTAAGATAGCCTCGTTTTTTTTTCGGAATGCATACCAGAAAAACACCGCAAGAAGAGGTATTAACCAGAATAGTTGAAAAAACTGAATGTTGACAAATCTTATCATAACATGATTAAATCAAAGTGCAAAAGGCAAAATGGAAATTTCAAAGCTCAAGCTCAAAATTGGATAATTTTGAATCAATATTACTGGCAAGGTTTACAATTTGAAATTTGCATTTTCAATTTAAAATATAAAATTTTCGTCATGGTATTTTTCTGAAGATTGTATTTGCCAATATTATTTCAAGCAGAAACAGAATAAATGCCGGTATGGCATACCACTCGAATAATTCGGCATATTGCGTATATTCTTTTATCTCTATTTCTGTTTTTTCCATTTCACCGATTTGATCAAAAATTTCTTTAAGTTTTTGTTCGTCAGTTGCCCTGAAATAGCTGCCTCCAGTATTTTCGGCTATCTGCAAAAGCACGGGTTCATCGATATCTGCCTGCATTGGAACCAACCGTCTTCCAAAAACAGGGTCGTCCACCGGGTACATTACAGTCCCCTGTTTACCCATCCCGATAGTATATATTTTTACGCCCATTGCCCGGGCAATCTGGGATGCGGTGATCGGATCAAGTTCGCCGCGGTTGTTTTTGCCGTCAGTCAGGAGAATAACCACCTTGCTTTTCGCCTTTGACTCCCGCAAACGGTTAACCGAATTTGCGATTGCCATACCGATTGCCGTACCGTCCTCGACCATTCCTATTTCAATACTTTCCAGAAAAGATAATAATATACCGTAATCGAGCGTTAAGGGGCACTGCGTATAGCTTCTGCCGGCAAATACGACCATTCCAATCCGGTCATTTGTCCTACCCTGAATAAAATCGGAAGCGACCATTTTTGCCGCTTCAAGCCTGTTCGAAGGTTTGAAATCTATCGCTTTCATACTGCTTGATACGTCAAGAGTAAGAATTATGTCGATTCCTTCGGTCAGAATCTCCTGTCCATCGATAGAAGACTGCGGTCTTGCCAGGGCAATAACGACAAGCGTTATTGTCAGCATCCTGAGCGCGATAAGAATATGCCTGAAGCGCTGTTTCCGCGACGGATTCAGACTGTTTAACACTTCAAGATTTGAAAATCTCACGGATCCCATTTGGCTGCCATGAATGGTGTTCCGGACATACCAATAAGCTGTCAACGGTACTGCAGCAAGAAAAATTAACAAAATCGGATTAGCGAAATTCATGATACTAAAATACTTTTTTTGTCGATGTGAATCGTGATTCGCACTTTTTTAGTTACCGTTACCAATTTTTTCAGAACTTTCCGAAACTTCCCCTGCCGTCTCAATCAATTCGGCTTCCGGTTCGGATTTCTCCCCTGTCGGATCTTCCTCAACCGGGACAAGCAATTCGATTTTTGTCAGATTGACAATGTCGTACCCGGACTGCAGAACCTCCTCATGCACAGTCTCTGCCGGAAGGTATTTGGCAAACTTGACAAGGTCGCAGTCGTCAAGTAATAATTCAATAATCGGCAAAGCTTCTTCCCCGATATTCTCCTCAGCCAGAGCTGCTTTCGACTGGGTTGTGGTCATCTCCATAACCGGTTTGAAATATCGCTTCTGAAGATAAAGCCGGACAATATCCGAAAGCTGAACATAATATTCTTTGATACTCCCATCGGCTAAAAGCGAAGATTCCCTAAGCTTGTCTAACGAGGCAATTGCTTCTTCATGCGCGGGAGGTTCAGGTTCTTTTTTCCATTCAAATAACGATTTCCCACGTTTTTTTTGACGGTAATATAAAAATCCGAGAACACCAAA
>JADFON010000229.1 GCA_022562855.1 Candidatus Zhuqueibacterota bacterium
TTCCAGTGTCCCGATGGGAAGACGTTTGGCGTATTGAGAATCTTTGAAAATAATGGGAAACTGCTTGTCACGTATTCTTGAACCGTCGCCCCGACCCATCCGCCACTCTTCGATCACAACACCCCTTTCTTTGTCGATTTCCTCATGGTCGAAAATCTGACCATGCGCCCAATCTTCAAGAATTTGAAATGCCGTTTCGATCACTTCGGACGATTCGGTCGGGATTTGCAGCATGTATATCGTTTCATCGAAACTGGTAGAGGCATTCAAGCCCGGCCCGAACCGCATCCCGATCGACTCCATGAAATCGACCAATTCCTGCTTTTCGAAATTCTCGGAACCGTTAAACGCCATGTGCTCGACAAAATGTGCAAGACCAAGCTGGTCGTCGTCCTCGGTGATCGAGCCGACATTGACGACGAGTCGCAAAAGCGCCCTGTTTTCCGGTCTGCTGTTTTTCCGGATGTAATATTTGAGTCCATTGTCAAGTACGCCTACTTTGACGTTCGGACCTATCGGCATCTTTTCCTCAAGCCCGGCTGTTTTGGCATGCTCCGGGTCGGCGATTTGTTGGTTAAAAGCGGTAATTGGAAGTGCAAAAAGAACGATCAATGCAACTAAGATAGTTACACCGGCGCGGTTGTTTCTTATGATTCGTTGTATGTCGGACATGTCTTTACCTTTCATAATGTTTTGTGAAAATTAATTTTTTTTTAAAGACTGATAAAATGTAAGAATACGTTTTGGTTAAGTTCGAACTTCAGGAAGACTCAAATACCAATAGATAGTTTTGAAACAGAATACGATAGACAGCCTGCACGATTAAGACTTTTATTAATTTATAAAATCTTTGATCTTTTTAAAAATTCCGTTTTTGTCTTTTGGGAGAGCGTTTTCAGATTGAAGGAGTTCAGTAAAGAGCTTTCGTTCGTGTTTGCTTGCTGAAGTGGGAGTATATACAATAATGCGTACCAGTTGGTCTCCGGTTCTATGGCTGTTGAGACGCGGCAGACCTTTTTTGCGGAGTCTCAGTATCTTTCCGGATTGGATTCCAGGTGGAATTTCCAGCTTTACTTTACCGTTCAAGGTAGGTATTTCTATTTTATCCCCCATTACCGCCTGGGCAAAGCTTATGTTGAGATCAAGCAGAATGTCGTCGCCATGACGTTCAAAGAATTCATGTTCCTTTTCTTCGATAATCGCGATAATGTCACCATGATATCCGTTGAACTTCCCTGCGTCTCCCTGTCCACGGAGAGTAATATAATTTTCTTCTTCTACCCCGGGGGGTATATTTACCTGGATGGTTTCTTCTTTTCTTTCTAAGCTGTCACCCCGGCAAGCCGGGCACACTTCTCGGATTACCTGTCCTTCACCATTGCAGTTATTACAGGCGGTAATGTTGACAAATTGACCGAAAGCGGTACGCTGTGCCCGTCTGACCTCTCCTGCGCCGTCACACACCGGACACATAACCTTTGAACTGCCGTCTTTCGCGCCGGTTCCACCGCAAGACCCGCACGGGACAAGTTTTCTTATTTTTATTTTTTTTGAGACCCCTGTTTCAATTTCCTCAAGCGTCAGTTTCAGCCTTACCTGCAGATCTTGACCTTTATAAGCCCGTCTTCCGCTTCTTGCCGACCTTCTGCCGCCGCCGAATATGTCCCCGAAACCGCCGAAATCGTTGAAAAAATCGCCAAAATTCTTTAATATGTCATCGATGTTTGAAAAACCCTGGAATCCAGTGCCCTTTAACCCCTCATGACCAAATTGGTCATATCTTTGTCTTTTCTCAGGTTGGGACAATACCTCGTATGCTTCGGCTGCTTCTTTGAATTTTTCTTCGGCTTCATTGTTTCCGGGATTCCGGTCCGGATGGTGCTTTATAGCTAATTTCCGGTATGCTTTTTTTATCTCATCAGTGTTTGAGCCTCGACTGACTTCAAGCACTTCGTAATAATCACGTTTTGTCATCAACAATCCTGTTATTTACTCACGCTTACTTTTGCGTGCCGGACTACTTTGTCGTTAAGGTAATAACCCTTTTCAAAGGCATCTATTATGTGGTTCGAAGGAACATCGGGATTTTCCAAATGCATCATGGCTTCATGAATATTTGGGTCGAATTCCTTGCCTTCGGTTTCGATAAGGCGGAGTCCGGCGTCTTCAAGAAGTTTGTGAAAATTTGAATAAATGTGTTCTATCCCTTTTCTGAAGGAGTTACTTTTGTTATTTTTTTCCGGCAGATTTAAAGATCTCCCCAGGTCGTCAAGAACGGGGAGAAGACTGCGGATTATCTCTTCATTCGCCCTGGCAATAATTTCCGCGTATTCGCGGCTGGTCCTTTTCCTGAAGTTATCGAATTCTGCCAATTTGCGAAGAAGTTGGTCTTTTAAATCTTTGTTTTCTTCGCGGAGTTGCTCTGCTTCTTTTTGAAGCTTTCTCGTGCCTTTTTCGGTTTTTGTGCTGGATTTTACACTGCGTTTAGATGACGCAGCCGCCTTTTTTATAGCCTTTAGAGCTTCCTCAACCGGCTCTTTCTCATCCACTAACTGTCCGCCGCTATTTTTCATATTGTAAAAGTAATAAGATTGAGATTAATACATTCCTTGGTTTATGATTTCTGCCGCATAATCGACAAGCGGGACCATTTTAGGATACCACATTCTCGTCGGACCGATTATTCCAAGTGTGCCGGTATGTCCGCCAAGTTCAAATTTTGTCGATACAATACTAAACGTCTTACTCAAATCCGTACTGCTATCATCTCCTATGGTTATCGCAATCCCGTCCTCCTTAGATGAACTGCTCAACAGATGAATCACGACTTCTTTTTCTTCTATCAATTCGATAATGCTTCTGAGCTTATCCTGGGCATTATATTCGGGTTTTTCCACTATATTTTTTGTTCCGCCTATAAATATTTTCTTTTCATCAAAACGGAAAAACGTATGCGCCGAATCGATAAACAACCGGATGATTTCCGGATTTCCATAGTTAATATCGTGGAGCCTCTGCCCGATTGAAGCACGAATCGCCTTGACCGTCAGTCCGCTTAGCCGTTCGTTTATGACCTGGCAGGTCTCCTCAAGCTCGATATTTTTGATTGGCAAGCGTACTTCAACAACGACACTTTTGATTATCCCCGTGCGGAGAGTTATAACAGCTAATAATTTATCATTGGAAACTTGTACCAGTGATAACCTGTCAAATATTGCCTCGTCAAGCGCCGGACCAATAACTACCCCAAGCTGACTCGATATCATTCCGAGAATTTGTGATGTTTTTGCCAGGAGAAAATCGTAATTTTTGTCCACAGATTGAACATTTTCACGGATTTTGCGTTTTACAAGGCTGGTCAGTTTTTCGACCTTCATCATGCTGTCGACATATATCCTGTAACCTTTTGAAGTTGGAATCCTGCCTGCGGATGTGTGAGGATGTGATAGAAAACCTGCATCCTCGAGATCTGCCATCACATTTCTTATGGTTGCAGCGCTTAAGCCTAAACCGTATTTTTTCGCTATAATCCTTGAGCCTACCGGTTTAGCGGATAATATATAATGATGAATTATAGACTGTAATACCGATTCTTCACGGTCGGTTAATTTTTCAGGCATAGAAAAACTTTATCTATAAGATTCTAAGTTATTAAAAAATATTGGTTTATTTGAGTAATCCATAACCAAATATAGAAAATTTATCATTTTTAATCAAGCAAAAATACTTGCTTCAAAGGTATCTTCTTATAGCAAAGTTGCTTCCCAGCATTCCGAGCAGGCAACCCGCCGCAATCAAATAAATCGGATAGCTTCCCGGTATCGATATCGAAAAGCCCGCAACAGATTCAATAAAGGACAAGAATCCCATGGACAATAAACTGCTGAGGACTCCCCCCAGTATCCCCGTTACCATTCCCTCGATTAAAAATTGCCCTTTTATAAAACTATTTGTCGCCCCCACAAGTTTCATTACTTCTATGCTTTTCATTTTGCCAAGAATAGACAGCCGTGTGACGTTAAATAATAAAATCAGAGAAGAAATTCCGGCAGCAATACCGAGAACGATATGAACGATCCAGACAGTTTTTTGATAGCGCATTAGTGTAAGAATCATATCGCGCTGTACAACCACTTCATCGATACCGCTAATACCGGACAACGAATTCACTACCGAATCAATTTTTTCAGGGACTATTAACGCCGGTTTCAATTGAATGCGAAATGATGGAGGAAGAATATTTTCCCCGAACAAGCTGTTTACGTCCTCACCGACCTCCTGTAAGAAAATAGCCTCAGCCTCATCCTTAGATACATAATACGCTGATACAACGCCGGGGTTGCTTAAGATTTCCTTCCTGAGCCGCTCCACACTGTCTGCGGAAGGAGTATCATGCAGAAATGCTTCAACGACCGTAAGCGATGCAAAGTATTCTGA
>JADFON010000230.1 GCA_022562855.1 Candidatus Zhuqueibacterota bacterium
TAGCTATCTCAATACTCCAAATATATATTCTGCGGCAAAAACGGGCACGACACAGAATTATAGAGACGCATGGACTCTTGGATACACGAACGAGGTGGTTGTAGGTGTATGGGCGGGAAATAATAAAGGAGAATATATGATTAATGCTGTCTGGATTCTTATATTTTCAGGGGTTGCACTTTTACTTGGTTACAGATTTTATGGCAGGTTTGTAGAAAAACGTCTTGGTGTTGACCCGGAACGTAAAACTCCTGCTCATACAATGAGAGATGGGGTCGATTACGTCCCTGCGAAAGCGCCTGTTTTGCTCGGACATCATTTCGCTTCGATAGCCGGCGCTTCGCCAATTATCGGTCCGATCACCGCCGCTGTTTTTGGTTGGGTTCCGGTTGTGCTCTGGATTGTTGTAGGCGGCATATTCATGGGAGCTGTTCATGATATGTCTTCGCTGGTTATATCACTCAGACACCAGGGCAGGACGATTGGTGAAGTAATCGATGAACGTGTAGGCAGGGACGGGAAAAAACTGTTCCTTGCATTTTCATTTTTTGCATTAATATTGGTGATCTCGGCATTTTTGATAATCGTTGCAGGTTTATTCGAGCAATCTCCAAATGTCGGAAGCTCTTCGATGTTGTTTATCATGCTGGCGGTTTTGTTTGGTCTTTTTATGAGAAGAACAAACGTTTCCCTGGGAGTGGCAACGATATTTGGGGTTGGATTACTTTTCTTGTGTATAAAGCTCGGTATGATGATGCCGATCCAGTTGTCGTATAAAGCGTGGTTGTCTATTTTGGTTGTATATGTCTTTATTGCGGCAACTTCACCTGTTTGGATATTGCTGCAGCCACGTGATTATCTAAATTCATTCCTGTTGTATGCATTAATGGGGGGAGCCTTTATAGGAATTCTATTTGCCAGACCGGAAATACATTTGGAAGCATTTTCAAGTCCCAATCAAAATATCGGATTATTGTTTCCCATGCTCTTCGTGACTGTTGCATGTGGAGCGATTTCCGGTTTTCACTGCCTTGTAGCATCCGGCACTACTTCGAAACAACTTGATTCGGAAAAAGATGCAAAACTAATCGGTTTCGGAGGAATGTTGATAGAATGTTTTCTCGCAATTCTTGCGATAATAACCGCCGGAGTACTTATAAAATCTGATTACAATGCCCTTGTTTCTAACCCTGTTGTTTTGTTTTCCCAGGGTATCGGCAGTTTTCTTTCGCATCTTGGAATGTCACAGGCAGCCGGGACTACTTTTGCCGCTCTTGCTGTCTCTGCGTTTGCACTTACCTCTCTCGATACGGCTACACGATTGTGTCGGTTTTGTTTTCAAGAGTATTTTAGTCCGAAATCAAACGAAAAGCCTAATATATTATTTACAAACAGGTATATCAGTACGGCAATTACCGTTGCTATCGGTTCTTCACTTGCGTTTACATCAACGTCCGGTCTGGGACTGCTCTGGCCCCTTTTTGGTTCTGCCAACCAGCTTCTGGCAGCGTTAGCGCTGTTAGCCGCATCGATCTGGTTGGCGGCAAAAGGTATTCGATACGGTTTTGTTTTCGTGCCAATGCTGTTCATGTTTGCTGTGACGATTACCGCGCTTGTTTTTCTTGTTAGACAAACATTTTTAGATGGTAATTATTTGTTGGCGGTATTTGGAATAGGATTGTTGGTAGTTGCAATCAGGCTTCTCATACTTGCTTTCAAGCGGTTCGGTTTCAAAAGACAACCACGAATTGACTCCGTCTCCGTTGACTAAAGGATATATAAACTCATTATCAAGAAACATTAAACCAGACCCCGGATAATTTCCGGGGTTTTTTATTGCTATTTTAAATAAAATCAATAAATTGATTACGCGAATAAACATACGGTTAAACAACCGGTACCGGGACAAGATTTGAAGAATATTCATCCATTAGAAGAGCTTGCAGCGAGTCTTAGAAACAAGATTGAAGATCATTACAACATTAAGACCGGTGAAAGTGATATTGTCATAGAAGACACCCCGAATCCGGAACTCGGCGATATCGGAATAGGGTGTTTTTTCCTATCCAAAAAATTGAAGAAGTCACCTGCTTCAATTGCCGAAGAATTGGCAAATCTATCCTTCACAATACCTTATGTAAACAATCTCCGGTCTGCAGGTCCATACTTAAACATGACATTGGATGCCGAATCTTTAATAAAGTCTCTCTTTGCGGTTATTTCGGCGCAATCGAATGATTATGGTTTGTCCGATTATGGCGCCGGCAGGCAGGTAATGATAGAATATTCGTCTCCAAATTCAAACAAACCCCAGCACCTGGGGCATGTCCGCAATAATGTTCTCGGAATGGCTGTCTCAAATCTCCTCGAAGCCTCCGGCTACAACGTAGCAAGGGTGAACCTGATAAACGACAGGGGAATCCACGTTTGCAAATCTATGATTTCATATTTGAAATGGGGAAACGGAACATCCCCTGAAAGTGAAAACATTAAAGGGGATCATTTTGTCGGTGATTTCTATGTGATGTTCGAAAAAAAAGCTAAGAATGAATCCGGACTACTCGAAGAAGCGCGTGGAATTTTGAAGCGATGGGAAAATGGAGATAATGAGGTTGTAAAATTGTGGAAAAAAATGAACGACTGGGTTTATGAAGGATTTGATGAAACATATAATCGCTTAGGATGCATATTTGACAAAGTCTACCTTGAAAGTGAAACATATACAAAGGGGAGAGATATTGTTCTCAGGGGGGTCGGAGAAGGTATTTTAAGCAAAAACAAAACAGGTGAAGTGATTATTAATCTTGACGATCTTGAATTAGAGGAGAAAGTTCTTTTACGCAGCGACGGCACTTCCATTTATATGACACAGGACCTGGGAACGACAGTTGAAAAATTCAACGATTACAAATTAGATAAAGCGGTTTGGGTTGTTGCTTCCGAGCAGAATTTGCATTTTAAAATATTATTTCATGTATTGGAACGACTCGGTTATAAGTGGGCTGACAAATGTTACCATCTCAATTACGGAATGGTATATTTGCCGGAAGGAAAACTGAAATCGAGGGAGGGCAGGACAGTCGATGCGGATTCGTTGATGGATGAATTACACGAATTATCCAAAAAAGAGATTATAAAACGCTCTCGAGATATGGATGATGAAACGATCGAGACCACGGCTGAAGCCATAGCATTGAGCGCCTTAAAATACTTTATCCTGAAAGTTCATCCCCGGAAAGACATAAATTTTTCACCGGAAGATTCTCTGTCATTAGAAGGTTCTACCGGTCCCTTTGCCCAATATTCCTATGCGAGGCTATCGAGCATTCTTCGCAAAGGCGGAGAAGCGGTGCATGGAGAACCCGATTTTAGCTTGTTAGGCAACCCGGAAGAGAAAAAAATTGCCGTTTTGCTCGCACAATACCCCCATGTGGTTCTTGATTCGGCTAATTCGTATAATCCTTCAAGATTAGCTTTGTGGATTTTTGAAATTTCAAGGGCAATAAATAAATTTCACCATGACCATTCCGTTCTTAACACAGGTGATCCGGAACTGACAAAAGCAAGAAGCGGGCTTGTTCGCATTGCCCGGCAGACATTGGGAAACGGTTTAAGGCTGATGGGTATCAAACCTCTTGAAAAGATGTAAAGTAATTCTAAGAATCAATTAAAAAGTATTCCGAAAATGAGTGAAATTTGTCTTCAGGGAACTGTAGCGATAATTACCTTTCGAAATGAGGACAACGGTTATACGGTTGCGAAGATACATTGTCACGATTTCAAAAACAAAGAAATAACGGTTGTCGGTAGTTTTCCCTCTATAGATGTCGGTGAGACGGGTGATTTCTACGGAGAATGGTTTACCGACCCTCAGTATGGAAGGCAGTTCAAGGCATCGCGTATTGATTTTATTGCCCCGACAACTACTGCCGGCATAGAAAACCTGCTGGCAAAAGGGAAATTCAGGGGTATCGGAAAGAAATTTGCAAAGCGAATAGTTCAGAAATTTGGAAAAGACACGATAAATGTCATTGAGAATAAACCGGATTCCCTTCTTGAAGTAAAAGGGATAAGTCAAAAAAAACTTGAAGAGATTGTAAAATCCTGGAATCGAAAAAAAACACTTAAACATATTCTCTTGTATTTGTCGGAACATGATATTCAGCTTCGTTATGCCGAGACGATTTACGCCCGCTATAAGACAAATGCAATCAAAGTTCTTCGTGAAAATCCCTACCAGCTTACCTACGATATCAGAGGGATAGGTTTTAAAACCGCAGACCAGATTGCCCTGGCTATCGGTTTTAAAAAGACGTCAGTCGAACGGATAAAATCCGCCTTAATTTATCTTCTTATACAGGCATCGGAAGAAGGACACACATTTCTTCCAGCAGAAGAATTGGTACAGAAGGGGAGCGAATACCTGAAC
>JADFON010000231.1 GCA_022562855.1 Candidatus Zhuqueibacterota bacterium
CATAAACCGGTTTTTCATAAGGATGGTCGTCGTTTTTGTTTACAAAACTCACCGGAGAATTTTTGGACAGGTTGGTTGTCTGACCCGATTCAATATGGTATGCCCATATTTTTTTGCCTTTGAGATAAAGATACCACTTACTGTCGGGAGATTTGCCGATTGGTCGTCCCAGTCCGGCAACTATCGGTTTTCTTTCGCCAGAAGAAATATCAACAAGATAATAATCAGCTTGACTTCCGCCCCATGAAACGTCGGTCTGATACGGAGTGTTGTCTCTGCCGATGCCCCATTTGCTATTCTCTGTCATCGAAATCGTTCTCATATTTTCATCAGTCAACCTAACAAAGCGCATAGTGTTCATATTGAGAACAGACCGGTACGTAAAATTTCTGTCGCTGTCCGCCCTGCGCATTTGTACAGACTGAATTCGCACGTCCTTCCAATGCCAAACGTCAACATTTGCTATTGTATCATCGTTCTTTTCAGGTTCTTTTTCCTGCTCCTTTATCCCGAAGAACAACTTGGTATTGTCCTTGCTCCATCTTATCGCTCCCCGTTCACTTACCGTCATGTTATCCGGAAAATAGGAATCCATAGACGGGTTGTACCGGATGGTTTCGCCCGTCCCCGCATCCAGACCCCTAATTATAATTAGGTAATTATCCTTTTCAACATATCCATCTTTTTTTTCACCCCGCAAGACAGCAAGAGAAGACCCTTGCTTATTCCAGGCAAGCCTTTCGTAATCGAATTTTCCTGTATCTATCGGCAGCCTTGAGCCATTCTCGCTCCGGAACACGTGTATTCCATTTCCGGCTTTGTCAGCCGCATCAACGATATAGGCAAGTAATTCACCCGACTCATTGAATTGAAATTCTTTTATATTACCGAAGTTTTCCTCTATTCCCGAATCTAACCTTCGGACAATCATATCCGTACCTTCATGTTCGGCATCCTTGTCGCTTTTAACTTTTTTAACAACAAACAACCTCGAATCATCCGAAAAAATTATTGAAGACACATTTTCATAAACAATTGCTTCACCCCCGGAGAGTTTTCTCAGTTCAGCCTTATTTATGACTGGTTTTTTAGCGCTTTCGAGTTTTTTTCTTTCTTCTTCGTTCGGCGTAATGATATAGGCAATCCACTTAGAATCATTGGAAAAGACCGGACGCGTCCCGCTTAAAACAGAAATTTCAATGTTTGTCGTAAGATTCTTTATAAGAAAGGTAATATCTCCTTCATTGGGTCTGTAAGCATATGTCACCCAATTGCCGTCCGGCGAAATCGAAGTGGAAGTAATTCGGCTCCACCTTCCGTAGTCTTCGAGATTGAGAATCTTTTGTCCGTTTTGTGCTTCTACGCTTACTGCAAACAAACAGACAATTACTATTATCGTGTAAATAAACCGTATTTTTGTCCTGTTCACGGTATCCTCGCTGGTATTGGAAAATGAAATTTCATTTTGATATTTGGAAAACTTTGTTTCGCTATAAACCTTTCAATATACAATGTATCGGTTCGAAAAACAATATTAAACTGCTTTGAGGTTTATGAGTCAAATAAGTCAAATATTTCTACCAATAATCAAAGGTTTTGAGAATTTTTAGACAATGTATTGCAGACGGGTAAAAAGAAAAAGGCGGGTAAACCCGCCTTTCACATTGAAGAATCCACCATGATTGAAGGAAACACCAATAACCAAAGCTACACTCACAATTATAATCGGAATTTGGAGAAATTTCCTTTAAGAATCGTACATAATATCTCATATTCCGGCATCAATACAACCGTTTTCGCTTTATGAGATATTCGCTTAACGCCTCGTCAAGATCGTTTTCAGTGTTTAGCATTACATAGTCAATGGAGTTCTCCCGGCACACTTTCCGATAATATTTCAATGTTTCCTGAACCTGTCTTCTATATTCCTTTCTGATATGCCAGGGCAGAGTGTTTATCTCCTCGTTGGTTTCCATATCTACGAAAACCGCCTCAGAATTAAATGCAAACGAAAGTTCAAGCGGGTCAAGAATATGGAACACCAGTACTTCATGGTTACGGTGACGAAAATGCTTCAACCCGGAAACGATATTTTCGGGTTTGTCAAAAAGGTCTGAAATAATAATCACTAAACCCCGCCGCTTTATTCGTTCCGCGAGCGTATGAAAAGCAGGGCTGACATTTGTTTCGCCCCCGGGTTCTATATTTTCAAGCTCCTTCAAAATGTGAATAAGATAAGTCTGAATTGATCGCGGAGGAATATATTTAACAATTTTATCGGAAAACAGGGACAGTCCAACAGAATCCCGTTGCTTTAGCATGAGATATGAAAGCGAAGCGGCGAGATAAGTTGCATACTCGATTTTTTTTACCTTGCCGGATCCATACTGCATTGAACCGCTGACATCAAGTAGAATAAAACTCTTAAGATTAGTTTCTTCTTCGTACTGTTTTACATAATATCGGTCGGTTTTACCCAGCACTTTCCAGTCGATATGCTTTATCTCGTCTCCGGGCATATACTGTTTATGCTCTGCAAATTCAACGCTGAAACCATGATATGGGCTTTTATGTAAACCCGTAATAAATCCCTCTACAACAAGCCTTGCGCGAATTTCAAGATTTTTTAGGCGGGAAAGAGTCTCCGGTTTTAAGGAAAAGGACGGTTGGGCAGTCATTCGGTAAAAAGTTAAAATTTATTGATAGATGCTATTCGGTTAAAGACATCTTGATTTCATCTTGATAATCAAATCTCCAATACGACAAACAATCTACACTTTATACTTCGTCAAACAGTTTTTCAATTATCGTCAACGTGTCAATACCTTCTGCTTCAGCATTGAAGCTCGTTACCAGTCTATGGCGGAGTACAGGACGCGCAACCATTTTCACGTCTTCGATTTCCGGTGTAGGTCTTCCATCTAAAACTGCAAGCGTTTTTGCTCCGAGAATCAGGTATTGGGAAGCTCTTGGTCCCGCTCCCCAACTTACCCAATCCCGTATATACTTTGGCGCGCCGTCATAATTGGGGCGGGTCTTGCTCACTAATGCAACAGCATAATTGATTACATTATCAGCCACCGGAACACGACGGATCACTTTCTGGAATTTAATGATTTCCCCGGCATTTAATATAGTTTTCATGTCAGGTTCATACGCGCTTGTCGTTGACTTAACGATTTCTATTTCCTCTTCCTTCGAAGGGTAATCGATCCAGAGATTAAACATAAACCTGTCAAGCTGCGCCTCAGGGAGGGGATATGTTCCTTCCTGTTCTATCGGGTTTTGCGTTGCGAGGACAAAGAACGGTTCCTTAAGTTTGTATGTTTCACCGGCAATTGTTACATTGTGCTCCTGCATTGCCTCGAGAAGAGCTGCCTGGGTTTTGGGTGGCGTCCGGTTTATTTCATCAGCAAGAATTACATTTGCGAATACAGGTCCTTTGATAAATTTGAATTCCTTGTGTCCTGTTGATCTGTCTTCTTCGAGTATCTCAGTACCGGTAATGTCCGACGGCATTAAATCCGGTGTGAATTGAATTCGGTTGAATTCCAGGTCCAATACGTTTGAAAGAGTTTGTATCAATAACGTTTTTGCAAGACCAGGAACCCCGATAATCAGGCAGTGACCTCTTGCAAACAAACTAATCAATAGTTGGTCAATCACTTTTGTCTGCCCGACAATTCTCTTGCCGATTTCTTTTTTTATATCGTTATAGGCGTTTTTTAAACTGAGAACCTCTTCAAGATCATTTGGCTTTGAGCTATGTGCTGGCATCCTGTCTCCTGAGTAACCCGGATAAGTAATTTGCGTAACAAAATTGCTACAATATACTAAGAATAGTTAATATTTTCTATTGAAAATTGGGAAGAAAAAGTATACTTTTGTTTATTAATGCCAAATGGTGATTATATTTACATAATTGCCCGACTACAAGTTTGATCTATTTTTTTTAAAATGTCCGATTATATTATAATTGCGGTTCTTGGGTGTATAGTGGCTCTGGACACAACAGTTGCAGGGCAGTTTATGATCTCTCAGCCATTAGTTTCTTCCGCGATAGCCGGTTATTTGTTCGGAGACATTGAATCCGGGATTTATATAGGCACTATTATGCAGTTAATGTGGCTTAAACTTATACCGGCAGGGGGATCAATATATCTTAACGGTAATCTCGGTACATTGGTTGCCGTTTGTGTACTTTTGTTGAGTTCGAGTGAATTCCCGTTTTCCGAAGATTCGATTCGTTTTACCGTTATTATATACGGAATTGCGATGAGCTACATATTTGGATATTTTACGACCAGGCAAAGAGCTATCAATTTATTTCTAATAGGAATTGCAAAAAAGGCATTTGAAAAAAATCAAATCTCAAAATTTCAAGCGGTTCATTTTCTTGGTGTGATAATTACGGGTATTGGC
>JADFON010000232.1 GCA_022562855.1 Candidatus Zhuqueibacterota bacterium
TGTTTTTCTCTTCATTTTTGAGTATATACTAACCAAATAAATCTCGCCGTATTTTGGCAAGTATTTTGCGAAAAACACGTTAAAGTACGCCGTATTAGGTGTTATTTTTTCACGGTCGGGTACTTGATACCGAGTTGTTCCAGGTATGTCTTGTACTTTGACGGATCGAAATACAGCTTCTCCATCTCCGGGCGGAATTTATCCATAATTTCCGTATTAAGATGTATCGCGGGTTTATCGGTACTGCTAATCAGGGCGGTATACTTCGTATCCTTTGTTTGAACATCCCGAAAATATTCCCACGCGCCTTCGACGATTTCCGGTTTCAGGAGAATATCGAGTACCGTCATAGCCATCACCTTTGCGCCTGCCGTAGCGCCTTTGTGTGCTATCGGGGTCGCCATTGCAATTGCGCTTGACCAGTGGTGTCCCGGAAGACCCGAAATATTTGCGGGAAACCGGAGAGTAACGGTCGGTACATTCCACGAAATATCACCAATATCGTCGGAACCTCCACCTCTTGGAGCAGGTATCGGCTCCGGAAGCGGGCGGATCTCCGAACTCAAACCGGTCGGGTCCGAACCCATCAATTCCTGTACTGCCCGTGCAAGAGTTTGATCGTCTTCGCTCCATTCGGGCATCCCTACTTCTTCGATATTCTTGTACATTGTCTCGGCAATAATCTTGTTGAAATGTCCGGGCCACGCACTTCCAAGTATGCGTCTTTCAACACTCGTATTTGTCATCATTGCCGCCGCCTCTGCCATCGTGTTTCCGATTTCAAACATATTTACGATGCTCGGGTAATCGATCTCACGGAAATAATACCAGACAGATGCGCTTGAAGGTACTACATTCGGCTGGTCGCCGCCACGGGAGATGATATAATGCGACCGCTGTGACAACCGCAAATGCTCACGCCGGAAGTTCCAGCCGACATTCATGAGTTCCACCGCGTCCAATGCGCTTCTACCCCGCCACGGCGAACCGGCTCCGTGCGCTGCCTGACCGGAAAACGTATACTCAACAGAGACAAGACCGCTGCCGGAAATAGGACCGTATGAAACGCTTAGTCTGCTGCTTACATGAGAAAAAATTGTGATATCGACATCATCAAAAAATCCATCACGGACAAAGTACGCCTTCGTGGCGACAAGTTCTTCGGCAACGCCCGGCCAGAGTACCAGAGTACCGGGGATGTTTTCCCGTTCCATGATTTCTTTCACCACAAGGGCGGCGGTTACGTTCACCGCCTGACCGGAGTTATGACCTTCCCCGTGACCGGGAGCGCCGGGAATCAGGGGATCTTCATACGCAACTCCCGGCTTTTGTGAAGCCCTGGGGATTCCGTCAATATCGCTTCCGAGAGCGATAACGGGTTTGCCCGAACCCCACCTGGCGAACCAGGCTGTCGGTATGCCGGCTACGTTTGTCTCAATCCGGAACCCGTTTTCCCGAAGTATATTTGTCAAGTATTTGGACGTTTCAAACTCCTGGAATCCCAACTCGCCAAAACTAAAAATCATATCGACTGCCTGCTGGGTGAATTCTCTTCTCTTTTCTACCTCTTCTATCGCTTCTTTTTTCAGGTTATCGAGATTCTGCGAAAAAACGGGCTTCACCATAACAACAAACGCGATTGCAATGGATATAATTCTCATCATTTTTTTCATTTTTCCATCCTTCCTATATTATAAAATAGCGGCTCTTCTGACATTTGTATTGCATTATCCTAATCTACTTTGATAGATGTGCGGCGCCCCAAACTGTACACTTTCTATCAGTTCTAATTTTTGCACCTGCAGGAATTATGCCATTTATTTGTGCTTAATACAAACTAATTCCTCGAAGAGTCAAAAAGTAAATTATCTTCCCTGTTTATCAATTCTTTATGTAATCCAGTGATATCAAATCATAATAGGAATAATATCTTCCCTCTTCGGCGTTCTTGATAAAGGTTTTCATCCATTGAAGCCGGGTCGCCTGGTTATATCCCCTTCCGTCATGTGTCCACCGGATAAACACCGTCTTATCGGTAATCGGGAGATTTTTTACATTATCGAGCCAGCCAATCCAGGAAGCCCTGCTTTGCAGCAGGTATTGTTCGACGTTTGATGTATAGTAAGCGGTTACCGTCAGGTTATGTTCTTTTAAGAACTCTGCAATCATTTGCAAAGCTCCACTGCCGCCGAAATCCCCGGTAACGGGCAGAATCTTGTTCTGCAGATGCATGTTCCGAATATACCGGTAGTCTTCGATGCTGTTGAAAATGCTTTGATAATTGCCGTCTATCGAAACCATCTGAAGAAGCCGACCCATAGTAGGATACCACGACCTTTGAGGACCGTTGTAAGTAATTCTCATATTATACTTAAACAAAGTGGTCATAACGTACATCAAATCTGCATTGTCCCTGCCCAGGACTTCGATACCAAATTTTGTTGCCAGATGGTCTACTATTTTTTCTTTGTTCTCTTCAAGCAGCGTCCTGTCTGAAGGCGCTCCATAAAAATAATCGACTATTTCAGCAATATTTCCGTCTTTGTTTAAATTTATGTCCGGGTCAAGAGGTTTTGAAAAAATCATCGAAAAAAACTCGGCGCGTGTCTCCGAAAGTTCAAACGCCGACTTATAAAACAAGTGCTGCATCCTGTTTTGATTACGTATATCGACGATAAACACAAGTTCCGGTTTGATAGCGTTGATATACGTAAAATTCTGGTCTGCGCTCACTCCAATATATACGCCGCCTTTGATTTCGTTTTCTTCCAATGCTCCAAGAACATTCAGATAGGTAATTTCATTTGAAACCCAGTTGTCGCTTGGAAAATAACCGCCATATTCGGATATATCTCTCAGCAGCCGTTTGAAATCTTCATTCGATATCTTTGGCGCGGTCTGGGCATTTGATAACGATACCGGTAAAATTATAACCGCTATCGTAACGGCAAGAAGAAGATATTTCGGAATGCCGGTGTTTTTAATTCTTTTGTCCCCTTTACTATTATCGCAGAATCCGAATAACATTGAAAGTCCTGTCGGAAAGTCTTACTACAATTTGTACCGTTATTTTTGAGAGATATGATGTATCAATGGACGTATACACATAAAACGGGGTCAAATTCAACCCCGCTGAGAAATTACACCCATTCGAAAAATATACATATTGCCTGTTATATTTGCAATAGTAAAATCCAATTCGAAAATAATTTAAACAAGAGTACGGCGAATTCTAATTTAATCTATGATTCCAGGTCTTCGTAGGGTTGTTCTGAATCGGGAGGTTTCTTGCCGGTAATCGAGGCAAGAATCCGGTCGACATGTATGTGGCAGTTCTCGATAAACAATTTGTAAGAATCCTGTGTGCCCGCAACTGCCGTCCCCGCAACATAAAGACCGGGAATGTTCGATTCCATTGTTCTTTCGTCGATTTCAGGTGCTTCACCGTACTCACTCAGCGAAACACCGGCGTTCTTGAATATGCTCATATCCGCCTTGTAGCCGGTCAACAATAATACAAAGTCCGCTTCCACTTCAAAATCCTCACCGGTATTATTTTTCGTAAGCACGACCTTCCCTGTCGTTATGGCTTTTGGGACAGTGTCACTTAAGTATCGAATCTCACCTCGCTTAGCGAGCCCCATAAACTCGGGAAGCAGCCAGTATTTTACGCTCTTTTTTTTGAGTTGTTTACCCCGGTAACTGAGCGTCACATCCGCACCCGCATGATGACACCGCAACGCAGTCTCTACCGCAGAATTCTTCCCGCCTACAACAAGCAGTTTTCTTTGAAAATATTTATGCGGATCATCGAAATAGTGACTTACATGCGGCATGTCTTCACCGGGAATATCGAGAAAACGCGGTTCGTCCGTTCCGCCCGTTGCAAGGACAACTTTTTTTGCTTTATACGATCTTTTAGAGCCAAAGCATTCCGTTTGCAGGAGAAATCCGCCATCTTTTTGAGGCTCGACCGATTTCACATTTTCATAATTGTGAATATCGAGACCGAACTGCAATACTATGCCGCGCAGGTAGGCAAGATATTCTTCTTTGGTGCATTTGGACTGGTCGGACCGGGGAATGGGCACTCCTGAAATGGCTATCCTGTCAGCGGAACTGAAAAATCTCATCATCGACGGAAACCATGAGATGGTATTCGCTATTTGTCCCTTGTCGAATAGAATATAATCGATCCCCTCCTTTTTGAGCGCTACTGCCAGTTCGATCCCTATAGGGCCGGCGCCAATGACCGCAACTTCTGTCGATTGAGTTTTCATTCAATACTTTTTTTGCAACAAAATTGTTAATTCTTTATTATCAGAGGATTTATCCCCGAATCTGGATAAATGACACAAGCAACAGCGAAAACGATATTAACATGACCAGAAGAGCGGACAAACCAGCCGCCACCGG
>JADFON010000003.1 GCA_022562855.1 Candidatus Zhuqueibacterota bacterium
GAAAGCTCAAAGCCTTTTCAGAGTATTTAAAATTCTGATAATCAGCGGTCGGGATGTTGTATTTCTTCATCAAGTTCTTTGCGAACAATTTGCTGCCTTCGATTTGTGCGGCTTTTTTTGTCGGTCCGAAAATCCTGAGCCCTTTCTCCTGAAACCTATCCACGATTCCCTCAACCAGCGGAACTTCAGGACCAACAACGGTCAAATCAATTTTTTTTGATTCTGCTAATTTCAATAAACCATCTATATCTTCCTCCGGCACAGGAAAACAGTTTACGATTTCCATAATTCCGCCATTTCCCGGGGCGCATATTACTTCGCTTACTTTTCGGGATTGTTTTATTTTCCAAACAAGCGCATGTTCGCGTCCGCCGCCTCCGATTACCAGTATTTTCATAATTTCATCATCAGGGTTTTAATTTTTGTTCTTAAATTTCGGGTCATTTTTTAGAAAGCCGATTTCATCGCGAATCTCGGCAGCTCTTTCAAACGCGAGATTCCTGGAAGCTTTTATCATTTCACTTTCGAGCTGCTCGATAATTTCTTCCTTTTCCATTTCAGAGGAATATTTTCTTTCACTTTTTTCACGAACAGCATATTGAGCCCTCTCATCTGCAATAGAAGTAGAAATCAAAACTTCATTCACCGATTTATATATTGTTTCGGGCGTAATATTGTGCTCTTCATTGTGCTCTCTCTGGATTTTACGCCGCCTGTCCGTTACGTCCATCAGTTTCTGCATGGATTTTGTGATCACATCCGCATACAAGATGACTGTGCCGCGAATATTTCTTGCAGCTCTTCCGGCAGTCTGAAGCAGAGACCTTTCCGATCTGAGAAAACCTTCCTTATCAGCGTCAAGAATTGCGACAAGCGAAACTTCCGGTAAATCAAGCCCCTCGCGCAAGAGATTTATCCCAACAAGTACATCGAACTCCCCAAGCCGTAATTCCCGCAAAATCTCCACTCTTTCCAGGGTGCCGATTTCAGAATGCATGTACCTGACCCTTATCCCCAACGAAGAAAGATAATCTGCAAGGTCTTCCGACATTCTTTTTGTAAGGGTTGTGACCAATACCCGCTCTTTTCGGTCTGTAGTCTTTTTAATTTCTTCAATAAGATCGTCTATTTGTCCTGTTACCGGACGTATATAAATTTTAGGGTCGATTAATCCCGTAGGTCGAATGACCTGCTCCACATAAACCCCATTTGTTTTCTCAAGCTCAAAATCTCCGGGTGTTGCCGAAACAAAAACAGCCTGATTTATAAGCGATAAAAATTCGTCGAAGTGCAATGGACGATTATCCAGCGCCGAAGGGAGACGAAAACCAAATTCAACCAGGGTTTTCTTACGGGATTTGTCACCTTCATACATCCCCCTAACCTGCGGAAGAGTTGCATGCGACTCATCGATTATAGTGATATAATCCTTTGGGAAGTAATCAATAAGTGTGTATGGGCGCTCTCCTTTTTTTCTTCCTGTTAAATGCCTTGAATAGTTTTCGATTCCGCTGCAATATCCAAGCTCCTCCATCATTTCAATATCATAATGTGTCCTCTGTTCAAGTCTTTGCGCCTCAAGCAACTTGTTTTCTGACCTGAATATAGAAAGCTGTTCTTCAAGCTCTACTTTAATCTTTTCTATAGCCTTTGTAATTTTTGGGATAGTAGTGACAAAATGTCTCGCAGGATATATAAACGCCTTGTCCTTGTCTTTAATCTTCTCTCCCGTTAAGGCATCGATTTCCGATATTCGCTCGATTTCTGTGTCAAATAGTTCAACCCTGATTCCGGTATCCGTGTAGGACGGAAATATTTCTATGACATCGCCTCTTACACGAAAAGTCCCCCGGTGAAAATCCAGGTCATTCCTGACGTACAGAATGTCAACGAGACTTTCCATTATCTTCCTGCGTTCGATACGCTGTCCTTTTTCGAGCCGGATATGCAGGTTAGCATAATCTTCCGGTGATCCGAGACCGTATATACATGACACCGACGACACTATGATTACATCTTTTCTTTCAAGCAGGGCGCTGGTCGATCTTAACCGTAATTTGTCGATTTCTTCGTTTATGGATGTGTCTTTTTCTATATACAGGTCCTGGATGGGAACATATGCTTCCGGCTGATAGTAGTCGTAATAACTGACAAAATATTCTACGGCATTATCCGGAAAGTAATTTTTGAATTCGCCGTAAAGTTGTGCGGCTAACGTTTTATTATGCGAAATAACAAGCACCGGTATCCCGATATTTTGAATAAAATTCGCCATCGTAAACGTTTTTCCCGAGCCGGTAACACCCAAGAGAGTTTGATACTTCAACCCTTTTTTCAGCCCATCGGTAATCTCCGCAATGGCTTTCGGCTGGTCTCCCGTGGGCAAATAATTCGATTTCAGGTTAAAAACGGACATATTATGTTTCAAAGTATAAGTTTATTTTCCCTGGACAAATTTTATTTTATTTTTTATTTATCATACATAAATCGCATTGGTTATTATCCATGGCGCCTCAATCAATCACTTGTTCATACGGACAAAATTATGCAAACCTTCAAATTCAATTTCATGTGGGCAGGTCCTTTATCCGTTTTATGATATCCGTTGTGGATTTACCTTTTACCATCGGGATTTGAATAACTTTGCCGCCTGCGGCTATGACTGTGTCAGAACCTACAATGGTCTCAACCGAGTATTCTCCACCCTTTACCAATACATCAGGTTGAATTTCCGATATTAAATTCTTTGGCGTATCTTCATCAAACAAACACACCGCATCAACAAATTCGAATGACGCTAAAATAATTGCCCTGTCATTTTCTTCCATTACCGGGCGTCCTGTGCCTTTTAATTTTTTTATGGACAAATCCGTATTCAATCCAACAATAAGGATATCGCCTAATTTTGCCGCTTCACTCAAGTTTTCAATATGTCCCCGGTGAATGATATCAAAGCACCCATTCGTAAAAACGACCGTTTTACCCGAACGCTTTGCTTCCCGGCAAAAATCAGCGACCTCTTTTCGTGATAAAACGTTCATCCCTGTTCTTCAGACAATTCAGTGAAAATTACCCGGTTATTTTTTGGTCTTCCCGGTTTTGTTTATTTCGAATGAACTCGACAATTTTTCTGAAGTGATAGGTACAATCCCTATTTCACCGCATACTACTCCTGCAGCATGATTTGAAATCGTCGCCGCTTCAAGAATATCCCCACCCGCTGACAATATCATGGTTAAGGTGCTTATGACCGTATCACCTGCGCCCGAGACATCGTGGATGATTCTTGCTTTTGTTTCAACTTTATTCTCCGAATAATTTTTTGAAAAGAGAGACATCCCCTCGGAACCACGGGTTATCAGCACATTGTCACATTGCAGCCGCTCAAGCAAGAGTTTTCCAGCTATCGAAACGCGTTCATCCGAATCCAAGGAAAAACCAAGAGCGTTTTGTGTTTCGACGATATTCGGTTTGAAAAGGGTAACATTTGTGTATTCGAAAAAATTATTAAACTTTGGATCAACGGTAATCGGGCAATCGTGATTAAGCGCAAGTTCAATTAGATTCTTAATAAAGGATTTGGTTAAAAATCCCTTATTATAATCCTGTATAATAATTCCGTCAATATCTTCGATTGATTTCTCAAGCAACTTAAAAAGTCTATCACTTAAATGTTGAGAAATATCCTCGGTTGATTCGAAGTCCGCGCGAACCACATGCTGGTCATCTGCGATTATCCTCGTTTTCAGGGTTGTGGGTCTGCCATGATCAACGAGAACACCCTGATTATTGAAACCCTTATCGATCATAAGTTTTTTCAGGTCTTTGCCTGAATGGTCGTCACCGACTATGCCAAACAATAAGGGTTCTCCTCCCAGGCTTTTTATATTATTCGCTACGTTTGCAGCGCCTCCAAGTTGAATCGATTCCTTATTAACTTCAACTACGGGCACCGGAGCTTCGGGGGAAATACGGACCACTTTCCCCCAGATATACCGGTCAAGCATTATGTCACCCATTACAGCAATGGATTTACCTTTGCATCTGTTCAGAAGCTCGTTTAATCTTTTTTTATTGATAGATTTCATGTATCGATCCCAAACTATGAATATTCACTTCAACTATTTCAAAAATCACCTGTCAAGCACTTCCCTGTAATATTTTTCGTACTGAGGGATAATTTTTTTTGCGTCAAATTTGTCACGCGCTCTTTTCATCCCGGATTTGGACATTTCATCCTGAAGTTTTTTATTCGATACTATCGTTTTGCCTGCGAGCGCAAACTCATCGATATCAAGACCATCTAAGAGAAAACCCTGCTTTTCATTCTCGACTATTTCCGGTATACCGCCAACCCGCGTAGATAATACCGGTACGCCGCAACTCATCGCCTCAAGAATTGTCAGCCCGAAACTTTCCGTTTTACTTGTGCAAATTACGAGATCCGAAATTGAAAGAAAATCCTGAATATCCGTTTGCTTTCCCAGAAACAATGTGTGGTCGCAAATATCCAAATCCCGGCACATTTTTTCTGCTTTCCCTCTTTCGGGTCCGTCACCAATCAACAATAGTTTTGATGGTATATCCTCACAGATTTTAGCGAATATTTCTATGATACTGTCAACTCGCTTCACAGGTCTGAAGTTAGAGATATGGATCATGATTTTTTCGCCGTCCGGGGCATACTTTTTTCTTAATTCGGAATTCGTCTTTCGGGTGAATTCCTGGGTATTGACAAAATTGTAAATTACCTTGATATCAATATTAATATCAAATGTCTTGTAAGTTTGTTCACTCAAGTAATTAGATACTGCAGTGACGCCATCGCTTTCATTAATTCCAAACTGTGTAACAGGCAGAAATTCAGGTTCGTTACCAACCACCGTTATGTCTGTTCCATGTAATGTAGTAATTATTTTAAATGGTCTTTTTGTTATCTGCCGTGCAAGATAGGCGCTTATCGAATGGGGAATCGCATAGTGAACGTGCAGTATATCGAGCTCCTGATAAGTGATTACTTCGCTCATTTTTGCAGCCAGATTTAACGCATAAGACTGTTGGTACTCAAATAGTGGATAATTTATTACTTTGACTTCATGAAAGAAAAATTTTCCTCTAAAACTGCGCAGGCGAAAGGGTAGATCAGACGAGATAAAATGAATTTCATGACCTCGTTTTGTCAAGAACATTCCAAGTTCGGTCGCAACTACTCCACTGCCTCCGTAGGTGGGGTAACAGGTAATTCCAATTCGCATTATTCGTCCTTTTCTATAGATTAGTTTTTCTCAATTCTCACCAAATCCGGAATCAACGACTTATATTCGCCCTCTTTTACGACCGGAAGGATAGCGGATTCATCTATAACGGATATTGAATTTATTTTGTCGGGTATTAATATACTGCTGTGACCATGAATTTTTAATTTAACTACAGCTTCCGGTTTCTTTTCTCCCGATATAAACCCGGGCGTTTCGATTTCGTTTTTTTCTTTTAACCATGCTTTCCGACCGGAGACAAAAAGAACGGTGTCAAAAGATCCCTCAAGTTGTCTCGCAATCTTTTCATCATTGATGTTACACACCTTGTCCACAGAGTCAACGGGAATACCGTAATTATCTTCCGCATTGGAAAACCGGAGAAACACTTTTTCCGATTTCTCAGTTTGACTTTCCTCATCATCGCTGTTTTCACTCCAGCCAAGATTAGACGGGGTATCACCGGTATTGTCACTTAAATCCCAAATATTTCTGATGCCTTTTTCCGATTTAACTTTGTTGCTATGTTCTATGATACCCGAAGGATCAAGAACATATGCGAGGTTTCCATCAGAAAGAATAGATATGCCGGAAACATAAGCGGAATTTCTAACGATATCAGCGCCGGGTTTTATGATAATGTTTCTCAGATCAAAGCATTCATCAATTTCTACCGCCGTTTTTTTGTTTCCAACGGAAAGTATGACAAAATAGCGTCTATGGTCAATTTGTGCATTATTCTCTATCGAGAAATATTTGCCGAGATACGCATAAGGAATGAGTTCTTTTCCAACTTTGACTGCATCGATATCTTCCACCGGACTTGCAATTTCAGGATTAATTTGCATTACCTTTTCTATGGCGATAGAGGGAATGAAGAAGTAAAATGTACTAACCCGGCAAAAAACCGCCTGGATTGACGCGAGGGAAATCGGTATTGTCAGGCTGAAACGCGTACCCAGCCCTTTTTTCGAATCAACAGATATTACACCGTTTATGTTTTCAATTTTTGATTTTACTATATCAAGACCGATTCCTCTTCCGGATATTTGGGAAAGTTGGTTTTTTGTTGTAAATCCTTTCTGAAAAATAATGCTAATAATATCCGGCTCATCCATATTCGATAATATCTCATCTGTATAAAGCCCATTTTTCAACGCTGTCTGTCTCACTTTTTTAATATCGATACCACTTCCGTCATCTTCGATTTCCAGCACCATTTCGTTTCCCGCCGGTCTTGCAACAATTTTTATAGTCCCGGATTCACGTTTACCGGCTGCCAATCTTTTGCGCGGTTCTTCTATACCGTGGTCGATTGCATTTCGTATCAAATGAATAACCGGATCTTTAATTTCTTCGATGATCATTCTGTCAAGTTCTGTATTTTCTCCTTGAAAAGCGACACGTACTTTTTTACCTGTTTTTTCTGCAATATTTCTCACAGATCGCTTGATCTGGCGAAAAAATTCGTTTATCGCGATCATTCTTGCATTTAATGCTTCATTATGCAAATTACTAATTAATTTGTTCGTTTCTTCAGTCCACACGCGGTTTTCACTTGAAAGATTTTGAAGCTCTTTTTCTATTTTTTCTATTGAAAGATTGAGATTTTTAAAATTTTTACTATACTCCGCATTTAATTGCTCTTTAGTCATGTTTGCACCGGCTATTCTCTCATTTCCATGTTCTAAAGATGATTTCAGGATTTTTAAGGATTTTAGGATTTTTATTAATTTATCATTCTGAATGTCGTCGAAATGCTTTCGAAGAATCATTTCCCCCGTTAGATTCACCATGGTATCAATCTTAGTCGATTTTAGCTTTACATACTCATTGTCTCTTAGGATTTCGGTTTCCCCGGATACGTGGTCACCCGGGTCATAATCCAGTTCAATTATCGTATCTTTTTCATGAACGTTTTCAAGAGACGCCAATAATGCAAAAAGCTGTTCTTTTTCTTCATCTGCCGGTGATCGTTCTTTTATATTGACGGTCAATCGCTTAAATATTTCGAGCGATTTCAGCAATTTACCGACGAATTCCGGGGTGATTAAATCTGTGTTTTCAAGATACCTGGTGAATACCGATTCGAAGTTGTGCGCTAACGTACTCACAACATGAAATCCAAATGTACCTCCGGTTCCCTTTATTCCGTGAAATATCTGTAGAATTGAATTTATGGTTCTTTCCTTATCCGCAATCTCTTCAAGCTGAAAGAACAGGTCGCTCAATTCATCGAGCTTTTCAAAAATATCGTCAACGAAAGCTTCAAGGAGCTCTGATATTTCTTCTTCGGAAAGACCCTCAAAGGGATCGGATGCTTCTTCCGAAGATAGTATGTCAATATCGTCATTGTCCATAAGTATCACTTTTTTCAGGACATTTCTTTCATTTGTTCCGACAACTGGTGAAGCCGTTCACTCGACTCGACGGTTGCCCGGATATTATCGGCAGTTTTTTTCATATTTACATTTATAACACTTACCGATTTGTCAATCTCTTCGGTTGCAAGATTTTGATCAACTACAGATTTACTTATATTCTTGACCAGAACTACCGCCTGGTCGGAAAATTCAGCCATTTCTCTTACAGAATTCTGGATGTCATGTATTAACATTCCGATATTATCGGTAAATCCGCGGGTGTTTTCCGCTAATTTTCTTATTTCCGAAGCTACCGCCGAAAAGCCCTTACCTTGCTCGCCGGCACGGGCTGCTTCTATAGCCGCGTTTAGAGAAAGAATATTAATTTGGGTTGTAATTTCTTCAATAGTGGAGGATATCTTGTCAATCTGTTGAGCCTTTTGCTGCATATCCGTCATCCTCTCTGCGGTATTTGCCATCTGTTCGGATACATTATGGGCATCGTTTGCCATTTCTCCGGCGGTTCTTGAAAGTTCGGATATAGTTGTTGCCGTTTTGTCAATCGAGGCGGACTGCTCTAAAAAGGTCTCTTCCTCCTTGTTTGCAGTTTCGAGGATGTCTTTCGAGGCTTTATGAAGATCTTCCGATATTCCGGTTATTTTATTTTTTATCTTGTGAGCAATAAAGAAGGCGAGCAGAATACTGATCAATATCACCCCCGCAAATACTATAAACACAAGCCGGTAATTCTTGCTCATAATTTCGGGTATGACATTTACCTCGTTTATCAACTCCTTCTGTGTTATTATCGATTGTATCGTCAATAATTCCAGAGTCACCCTGCCAATCAAATTAACCTGCTCCACAAATGATTTAACGCTTTCTCCGCCACCGGCTTTTGTTCCCGTATTGTATCCCTTTTCGGTATGAGTTTTTAATTCACCAAGATTTGTGAATAAATTTTCGATATTGCCGGATATAAGCTGAGCTATCTGAGCAGGAGCAGATTTTTGAATCTCTTCCAGGTTATTAGCCATAAGCTGAATATTGTCTATAAATATCCGAAGATTTTCAGCAGTGGGATTTTCAAATAGCTGAGTATGAGAGTTGTTTAGCCACGTCAAGTCTATTTGAAGTTTGCGAACTCTCTGACCCTCCTCGATTAACCCCGCCAAGTCATTAGAGATTTCTTTTAATTCATCTTCGCTCGTCCAGCTAAAAAATCCGAACCAAAGGACCATAAGGACAATAACCAGGGAGAATCCCCCAAAAATTGCCCGGTTAATCTTGAATTTCATAAGTAATCCTTTTTTGTTATTCATATCATAAATCGATCAAATTTTCCGGTTATTCCATAACGGTTCGATCTCAGGATGATGAAGAATTTTTTCCGGGGAAATAATAGGAATCATCATTCTCTTTACTTTACAGGAAGAATCTAATAATTCTTCAGGCAAAAATGTGTTATCGTCCGGAGAGACAATTTTGGACTCGGAAACAGGTCTTACCTGAACAATTTTGTTAATTTTTATTCCGAAGGATATATCCGAAGCGTAAAGTAAAATCAAATCGTTATTTATTGCTTTACCGTTCAATGATACAAAACTGCTTAGATCGATTATTCCAATAGGCTTTCCCCTGTTTACAAACATTTCTTTTATGTAAGGCGAAATCGGCAGGTACGGGAAGAGACCGGGAGAGTGGACAACTTCTTCCAGATATTGAGTTTCAACGCCGGCAACACGATCGCCGATACGAAAAAAAAGAATCTCTATCATTATTTAAATATATTTAAATAATGTATTAAAATCAATAAATATCCCAACTATACTGACATTATGTCAGGATATTAATCCGGTCAATATAATATTATCCCGCTGACCAAAAAAGCGATCGATGCAAAGGCGGCGGCAGTTAAAGCGTACGGAAGTTGCGTATTAACATGGTCGATATGGTCGGAGGCTGACGCCATAGAGGATACGAGTGTGGTGTCGGAAATCGGTGAGCAGTGATCACCGAATACGCCTCCGCTTACTATAGCTCCTACAAAAAGTGATACGCCGACATCCAGGTTTTGTGCAATGCCCATCCCAATCGGCACCATAATCGCCCATGTCCCCCAGGATGTTCCGGTTGAAAATGCAATAAATCCTGTTGTTATAAATATTACAAGCGGGAATACTTTTGGCGATATGAGTTTGCTTGTAACATTTGCCACATATTGACCGGTGCCCAGATCATTACAAAGCTGACCGATGGCAAAGGCGAACATCATTAACAATGCAATAGGTATCAAACCTCCAACGCCTGTAAAAAAGAGGTTGACGAGTTCGTTAAAATCCATCATACCGGACTTCAAAATCATGAACCCTCCGACAACAATCGCGCTTGTGACAGCCCAGAGAACAGAAGTCGAACCGGATCCTTGCGTCAAGTCTCCGTTTCCGGTAATAAACAGTCCGGCTACCATCATTATCATCATTGTTGCAATAGGCAAAACCATGTTTACCGCCTTTGGAGTAACCCCTTCTTTAGGATCCATAGCAATTATGTCTGTCGATATCATTGGCGTTGCTCCGTCACGCAACACTTTGCCCTCTTTTTCCGCCCGTATCTCGGCTTTTTTCATGGTAAAAAAATCTTTCCCGGTAACAACGACGTAGATAACTAACAATAATGCGAAAATCGCGTAAAAATTTAAGGGAATGGAATATAAATACACGGTAAATGAATTGCTGACGTTTTGTTGACTCAATAGCCCAGCCACATACACACCCCACGCATTGAGCGGAATCAACGTGCATATAGGCGCACAGGTGGAATCACACAAATACGCGAGTTTTTCGCGTGATATCTTGAATTTATCGAATATCGGCCGGGATATTGTTCCGGTAACAAGTATACTGATACTCGATTCAATCGGGATGACGCTCCCGATTCCAACCGCCATTAACTGTGCCCGCCGTTTACTGGTAACGATATTCTTATTGGAAAGGTAGTCAATGAACCCCTTAACACCGCCTGACCGCTGCGCAAAGGATAATACCGCCCCAATGAGAGCGGAGAACACAATTATTTTTGTATTGTCTGCGCTTTGATAAACGTTTATCAACATGTCAAAGGTGTCTGCTGTACCTTTCAACGGGTTTCCGTTCGCAAGGATGGTTGCACCCGACCAGATACCCAGAATCAACGCCACATATACCTGTCTGAATTTTATCGCAATACCGATTGCCATTAAAGGCGGCAGAATCGAAAGCCATGGATAGGATTCTATCATGTTGTTTTCCTCTTCAATTTCTGGGGTTTAAGTCTTGTACAATGTACCGGTTTATTTTGTTGATCATAAATAAAAACGATATGACGATCATACTATCATAGATTGAATAAAGGTATAGCTATAAAATATACGACAAGGGTAATGAGAACAGCGCCGAATAAATTAATCATAATCCCGGCTCTTGCCATTTGAACTATATTCACCCTTCCCGATCCAAAAACAATTGCATTTGGCGCCGTCGCGATAGGAAGCATGAATGCACAAGAAGCGGATAAAACCGCCGGAAGCATTAATAAAAACGGATGATACCCAACGCTTACCGCTAAAGCTCCCATTATCGGCATAAAAATTGTAGTTGTAGCAAAATTTGACGTAAATTCTGTTAAAAATGTCATCAACAATGAGATCAAGAAAATAAACAACCATACAGGCAGCCCCTGAAGGAAGATCAGATTACTTCCTATCCACTCAGACAGACCGCTTGATTGGAACCCGCCCGCAAGCGCGATTCCCCCGCCAAAGAGGATCAAAATGCCCCACGGTATTGATTTTACTTCATTCCAGGTAATCAAAAAATCTTTAAACGACCTGTCGACGGGAGTAATAAAAAGTATGATTGCCGCTGCCATAGCTACGGTGGCATCGCCGATGTAACCGGGATTCGGGATTAGGTCGGACCAACCGGGTATGGTCAGGGAGCCGATGACAATATCTTTTCGGAAAATCCAGCCGAAAGCGGTTAATATAAATACGACCAACACCTTTCTTTCATCGGTTCGCATCGGTCCAAGAGACCGTTTTTTATCTGCAATTACTTTTCGGGCATGCTCCATTGGTTCGCCGGAAATTTTGTACATTACCCTTGTGAGCAGAAACCACACACCCGGCAAAAGAATTAAAGTTATGGGCATAGCCATGACAAACCAGCGAAGAAACCCGATTTCCGGTAAATCAGGATAAAGTGTTGCGGCGGCGCTTACAAATACTATGTTCGGAGGCGTACCCACTAACGTAGCGATTCCTCCGATTGTTGCGCTGTAAGCTATCGAAAGCATTAGAGCCGAACCAAACTGAGATGTATTATTCGAAGTGTCCGCCGATACACCCTCAATGGCAATAATCGACG
Source organism: Candidatus Zhuqueibacterota bacterium (assembly GCA_022562855.1). Lineage (GTDB taxonomy): Bacteria > SM23-31 > SM23-31 > SM23-31 > SM23-31 > JADFON01. Next base: position 12,025 of record JADFON010000003.1, read on the forward strand.
CAAGGGCAATAGGAAGCATCATCAAAGTTGTCGCTGTATTCGATATCCACATTGACAGGAAAGCAGTTGCGATCATGAAACCGAATATAATTTGGCGTGGATTCCTCCCGAACATCGACACGATGCCATATGCTATACGCAAATGCAATTTGCTTTTTTCCATTGCCGCGGCTAATATAAAACCACCGAAGAATAGATAAATATTCTTGTCGCCATATGACGCAGAAGTATCGTCTAAACTCTGAACACCAAGCAAAGGGAAAAATACAAGCGGTATTAATGCGGTGGCAGATATGGAAATCGCCTCGGTCAACCACCATATAGCCATAAGCGTTGTAACGGCTAAAGTCCGGTGTGCTTCGACCGACATACCGGGAAATGCAGGCAGAATCAATATAATCAGAAATGCGGTTGGACCCGCGAACAAGCCTATTCTTTTTCTCAAAGAAAAACTGTCATCATGATTTTCGTTTATCATATCTTGCACGTTTCGAGAAAGCGCGAAAAAATAAAAGCAGCAGCAATATTTTTTTTCGTTATGAAATTCAATATAAAAAAGCAGGACAAAAATGTCCTGCTTTTTTTGTAGTCATTCACAGTATCGTTCGCATTGAAACGGATTATGCCATTATACCAGTTCAAGAATAGCGCGTTTTACGATGTTTTTGAACAACTGAACCTTGTACCCGTTGTCGGTCATCGGGTTGCTGCCGTATACCGACGCATCGCCGGCTGCCTTAGCTACCGCTTCGGTTATCGTCTTGCCTTCAAGCTCTTTCTCGGCATCGGGCGATCTCCAGGGGGCAGGAGCCGCAGCGCCGAGTACGACACGGGCTTTGGTACACCTGTTCCCATTCATCGTGAGAGCAACAGCGACACTCGCTGTGGCAAAGTCCCAGACTTCGCGTTCCTGTATCTTGATAAATGTGCTCTTTGTGCCGCGGTCTGGTACCGGTATCTCTATCTCGGTTACGATGTCGCCCGGTTCGAGGATGTTCTCCCTGTTCGGATTCTCCCGGGGAAGAACAAAGAAGTCTCCGATATCGACCGTTTTAGAACCCTTCGTGTTGGTTATCGTTATCCGTGCATCATGCGCGGTAAAAGCTACCGCCGTGTCCGATGGATGGACGATGTAACACCGGTATCCTCCGAGTATCGCATGATACTTGTTCTCTCCGCCGATAGAGTAACAACGGGCGCCTCCCTTACGGAGACAGGGAACTTCCGGGTCGCGGTAATACCAGCAGCGGGGACGCTGACAGATATTACCCGCTATCGTCCCCATATTACGAAGCTGGGGACTGGCAACAAGACCTGCCGCCTTTGATAGGGCGGTGAAGTTTTCTACTATGAGCGGATCGGTCTCTACCGCGCTAACCGTGGAGAGAGCGCCTATCCGTACCGATCTGCCGCCGTTGCGGATATACCGGAGTTCGTCTATCTGTTTTAAGTTTACCACTTTGTCGGGACTCTGTATGTAGTCCTTCATCTCCCCGATAAGATCGGTTCCGCCTCCCATGACCGCCGCTTCCTTCCAGTCGGAGCCAAGTGAGGATAGAGCCTCGTCGAGTGAGTTTGCACGTACAAATGAAAAGTTTTTCATGATCCGCCCTCCAATCGTAAGGCATTGAGTATCTTGTCCGGTGTTATCGGAAGATCGCGGATACGAACTCCCGATGCATTGTACACCGCGTTGGCAATCGCGGCAGGCAGTCCGACACGAATCGGTTCGCCAATCCCTTTCATACCGAGATTATTCCGTGTGTCGATAATATCGACAAATGTAACGTCAATCTCCGGTGCATCCATTGCCGTCAGGACCTTGTAATCATGCATATTGGGATTGGTCATTCTGCCGGTGTAATTATCCATTACCCGTTCTTCGAGTAACCCATAACCTATCGACTGGTTCATTCCTCCAATTACCTGACTCCTTGCCGTCAACGGGTTGATTATTCTTCCGGAATCGTGAACTCCTACAACTTTTATTACTTTAACTTTGCCCGTTTCGGTATCAACTTCCACCTCGGCGAAATGGGCTCCAAATGTATTTCCTGAGAATTCCCGTGGATTCGGTCCGCGTCTTCCTTCGCCCGTAACCTTGTCACCGGTCATGAGCGCCGCCGCTGCTTTAAAGTTCATCCCGACATTCGGATTCGCTTTTACCCGTATCATTCCTTTATTCGATTCGAGTTCGTCGGGAGTCACATTAAATCTTTCCGCGACTATGGGGAAGAGTTTTTCGAGGGCGTCGATGGCGCCGTTACGGACAGCAGGACAAACCGATGCGGCTGTGTTGCTGCCCCAGCTTGGAATTCCGGTTGGATAGCTCGAATCGCCGATTTGAATCGAAATGTCCTCCAAATTCAAACCAAATTCTTCAGCAGCCACCTGAACCATGATCGTTCTCGTACCGGTTCCAATATCCTGGCTTCCATTACGTATATTTACTCTTCCGTCTTTAAAAATCTCTACTTCAATAATAGCGCTCGGGTTTCCACCGCCGCCCCACTGCAGGGCAGCTACGCCGATTCCGCTTTTTATTGCGCCAGTTCCGCTTCCCGGCGTTGTATTCCTGCGGGACCAGCCGATCTTTTCGGCGCCAACATCGTAGCACTGAAGCAACCCATTACTCGAATAGGGTCTTCCGGTACCGCCGCCGCTTTTATCGGCATAGTTCTTCTTTCGCATTTCCAAAGGATCGATTCCCAATTCATATGCAGCTTCATCAAGAAGACTTTCAAAAGCAAAAAACGATTGCACGTTTCCCGGACCGCGCGTAGGCTTACCGTTTCCGCCGTTAATCGATACCGAACTTGTGGAGGTCTTTACGTTGGCACATTTATACATTTCATTGACCGCGGTGATCAGCCGGTCACTGCCGGAAGTGATTCCACCGGACCCATAAGCTTCAAGTTCAATAGCGGTAAATGTACCGTCGTTTTTCAGCCCTAATTTCAGTTTTTGAAGTGAACTCGGTCTGTTTCCCGTATCGAGGCTCTCTTCATAGCGGTTAGCTATCATCCGTACCGGGTTACCGGTCATCTTTGAAAGGCGTGCCGCGAGATGGGTGAAATTACTTGGCGAACCCTTACTGCCAAACCCTGCTCCGAGATGCTCACATAGAACCCTGACTGTCGTATCGGAAATATCTTCATCAGGAAACTCTCGACGGAGCTGCCTCGTAATACTGTTTTGAGCATTTTGAACAGCCTGGGAAGATTCGTATATAAGAATCTCATCACTCTTCCAGTGGACAACACAACCATGCGGTTCCAGCGGTTGATGCAATTCGATTTGGGTGGTGTATTCGCCTTCAATTATCTTGTCCGCATCTTTGAAACCCTGAACAACATCGCCCCTTAAAGGAGATTGTCTTCCCTGCCTGACATTTCCGCCGTCTCGTATTTCCGCAGCAGAACTTCTCATTGCACGGTCAAGGTTTACCTCATGTTTTAAATCCTCATATTTAACCTGTATCGCATTGACCGCATCTTCGGCAATGTCTTCGGTGTCGGCGGCAACAGCGGCGATTATGTCTCCCTGGTAGTTGACATTCTCTTTCGGGAGCACATAGACCGCTTTCACTCCGTTCATCGCCTCGGCTTTCGATACATCGACATTCGTGAGGTTTGCGCGGGCTTTACTGCTCCTCAGCAGTTTGCCATGCAGCATTCCCGGCATCTTGACGTCCGTGGTGTACTCGGCGGCGCCGGTCACCTTCTCAACAGCCTCGATACGGGTGAACGGTTTACCGATCACCTCAAGCGTTTCATCCTGAGCGATGGGTCCGGCTTCCTGGTTTGGCAACAGCACGTCGATTACACGGTACTCATAGTTCTCCTCGATGACCGTCTTGACACGCTTTGCAAAATATTCTCTCTTCATAGCCTACCCCCTCCCTTTCTTCGCAGCATCGGCAACCGCAGCAAATATATGCTGGTAAGCTGCGCAACGGCAAATATTACCCGACATACCGCGCTGTATCTCGGAAAATGAAGGATTCGAATTCTTCTCAAGCAACCCGGTCGCCGCTATGATCTGACCGGAAGTGCAGTAACCGCACTGGTACGCATCGAAATCGACAAACGCCTGCTGAACAGGACTCAACTGTCCGTTCTTTGCAAGACCCTCTATCGTCGTTATCTCCCTGCCCGCCGCATCCATAGCCAAAGTCATACACGAATAGGCAGGATCACCGTCTATCAACACGGAACAACCGCCGCATTCACCACGGTCACACACCACTTTTGTTCCGGTCATATTCAACTCGTTACGAAGGGTGTTGGCTAACGTCGCACGGCTCTCAACCGTAACACGTTTCGACTCGCCGTTGACATTGAGCGTTATCGTTGCCCGTGTCACCCCTTCCTCAGGAGCACGTATCGTCTCCAAATCTACACCGGCGCTCACAACCGACGGTAATATAGCGGTAGTCACAACACCGGCGCCCATTCCCTTTATGAACGACCGGCGGGTTACCCCGTTACCGTTACGATTGCCATCACCCGCGGTATTCTCCCGGGACTTTGACATACGGTTTTCCTTTCTATATATGTTGTGCTATTAAATTGTATAAATTGTTGGAAAGCGATGTAAAACTGTTCTTCTAAAAGTATATGTATCAAATATAAAACAAAATATTCAAAATTAAAGGTTTTTTTTGTAATAATTCTGTGTTTAGTCAATTGACAATGATTGTCAATTCTAATATTCTTGAATAGGTCTGCGTCCTGTAAAACCATCCTTAATTCTGTGCCAATAGTTAATATTATCCTCCTCGAGATGCCAGCATAAATAAACTTCTTCACCATTCTGACGGATGCTTGGAAAATCGATCAATCCGTTGTCAAGACCTTTTACCAATACTCCCTTACCGGCAATATCTTTGATAATGGCAATCAATTCCAACTCTTTAGAATGATATTTTACCCCGTTCGGTTCTTGCCCGCTAAAAAAATGATGTCTGTAAATGTTAAGCCCTAATTTATCTATATCTTTCTTTAACTCAACGATTGTTTTCATATTTTCCCTGATCTCAATTAGCAGGCTACTTGCCTCTTCCAACGTAAAATGTTTCGAATGTTCCATGAATTCCTTCCTATGATTCGGTCTCTTCGGTAGAAATAACCGAGGATATCGAGTACGATGTATAGGAATAGTAATTTTCAATGACGGTCATCCCTGCACTCAATATTATCCAGTGTCTATACATCTTGACTAAGGTCTTTTCATCCGTAGGTTATATGTGAAATTGATAATATTTCAAAGGTAAAAAATTTAAGAAAAAGGTTCAAGACAAAAATCTAAAAAACACTCTACGGAATCCAAGAGTAAACCGATTGGCTGTGAATTGGGGATTTATCAGGAGATTTAAAGGTGACAAACAAATACAACTACCGCCGGATACTCAATAGTAATACGACGTTAACTTATTATGCTTTCATTTCCAAGTTCTTTCCACTGACCCTTCATTTTGCTCCTCCATTCCTCGAACAAGATATAAAGCACCGGTGTTACCGACAAAGTAAGAGGAGTGGCGCTGATCAGACCTCCGATGGACGCAAGCGCGAGCGAATACCAGATTTGCTGGTCGTAAAACCGGCTCTGTCCAGCCCAAATAAGCGGCATCATACCCATTATCGTCGTTGCAGACGTCATCAATATAGGTCTTACCCGGTCTTTGCTTCCCTGGACAACCGCTTCGTACAAACCCAAACCTTGTCTGCGTAGAAGGTTTATATGGTCGACCAGGATAATCGAATTGTTCACCACAATTCCGGCAAGAAGAATAACTCCTATGTACGCAGAATCGTTAAAGGTTTTTCCCATCGCAAAAAATATCAAGAATACGCCTATCAACGCCATCGGGACCGTCAAGATTATGACAAAGGGATGCAGCAACGATTCATATAATGAGGAAGTAACCATGTAGACAAGAACTACCGCAAAAAGAATTGCAAGCCATTTATAAATTTTTTCCTGTGTTGTGAACGGATTAAAGAATTGCGACCTCTCTTTAACCGTGTATCCGTGCGGAAACACCTGGTTGTCTATGATTCCCTGCACGATCTCTCTTCCTTTTTGCGTCGGTCCCCGGTATTCAAGCCCCACAATTCTTTCATACTGCTGATCGGCGCGCCTGATGCTTCCCGTGACCTTTTGTTCGGTAAATTCGGCAATCTGAGAAAGCCTCAATTGCTCGTTTCCGGGAGTAGTAATAAGAATGTTTTTTAAATCTTCAAGTTCCAACGTATCATAGTCTCTTATCTTTACGGCATATCTTACTATTTCATCATCGATGGTAATAGACCGGGAACTGACAATATTCCGGCGGACGTACTTGTCGAGAATATTTATGACTGTAGAAACGGAGAGATCATAGACTCCAAGAGCATCTCTATTGATATTGAGCACGGTATCGTACCTGTCTCTCCTGCCAAAATAATTTGTATCGACATTTTTTACACGGGGAATTTGTGCAAACTGTCTTCCAAGGTCTTCGGCGATCTCAGCGCACTTATTATAGTTGTAACCATTTATATAAACTCTAAAAGAGGCGGCGCTTCCACCACCGAAACCACCCTGTGAAAAATAATCGCCGACACCTCTGACCGTCACGGATACACCTGCAAAAGTACTTCCGTAACTTGTCATTTCATCTTTGAGCAAGAATGGAAATGCGGTGTCGAGGGCTTCATCAGTAAAGCGGATATCTACCGTCATTCGTGTAGTGAATACGTCGGTCGTAACTTTTCTAATATTTTCTCTCCCGATAACCATCTCTTCAAAACTTTTTGCTATATCGTCTGCACGTTCAAGGACAGACCCCGGTGGAAGCCGAACACCGATACGTATGTAGGAATCACCCTGTGAACCGCCTGACATGCTATATGAAGGAACGGTATACTGGAAGATTGCCCAACTTCCTGCGAATAAAAAGAGTACCGTACCAAGAGTCCAGTATTTATGATGTATTACATACTCTATAAACCTGCCATAGACACCCGAAATATACACGATCACCCTGTTTTTTTCAATACTTTCCCGGATAGATTCGGAATCACCGGGAAATACTTTTAACGAATAGGTCGGTATGAAAGTAAAGGCAACAATGATAGATGATATGAGAGAAAAGATAACAGCAAACGCCATAGGTATAAATATTTCTTTATTATCACCCTGCAGGTAGAGGAAAGGTAAAAATACAATAGATGTTGTCATCACCGCAGCCGTTATAGGCAGAAAAACCTCGCGCGCGCCTTTTTCTGCACTTTCGGCTGGCGAGAGCCCTTTTTCGCGGTATCTGAAAATATTATCGATCACAACAATCGAGCTGTCGACCAGCATTCCAATGCTCAACGCCAAACCCGCTATAGTCATCACATTAAACCCGATTCCGAACATGTAGAAAAAGATGATTGTAATCAATACGGAAAAACCTACCGTAGTCATCACGATGAGCGGTACTTTAATATTCCAGATAAATATAAATAAAATCAAAAACACGACAAGCAGACTGAAAACCCCGCGCGCCTTGATATTGTCGAGATTTTCGCGTACGCTTAGACTCGGCTCATTTTCCTGAAGAATTTCAAGACCGACCGGGAATTCGGATTTCAGTTCTTCGATCTTAACCGTTATATCT
>JADFON010000233.1 GCA_022562855.1 Candidatus Zhuqueibacterota bacterium
ACAACTTTTTTGCCGGTGGTTCTTCTCCGGTTTTTGCCTTTTTTAGAGCGAAATATCCACAAAAATTAGCCATATTTTTATCTTTCACCCATTCCGCTTGAGGCTCGCGGCATTCATGGTTTGCATTTTTATCATAAAATTTGCAGTTATAGCAACAATGCAAGAAGCTATTGCAATGGGGACACGTGTCTAAACGCGCCGGTTTAGCCGTTACATTATCAGGCTTTTGACAATTCCAGCAAATCATGGCAATTGTAAAATTTTAATATATTAAAAGGTTCAACTATGAAACAAAAATTTGATGTAATCGTTGTGATGCACCCTTTAGCAGATTTGTAAGGTAAGATATGAAATGCACTGTTTCACAAGAAAAACTATCTTATTAGAATAATTTATTTTTTAAAAAAACTCGCTAAAATAAGAGATTTCGGCTTTGACCAATAATAGACGTGCTTCCAAATTGAAACAGGTTATTCGATGAAAATCCAAATCGCTGTAACAATACCTGTTGCGAATTTAATATCGTTAAAGATCTTTCCAAATCCGTAAATCTTCGACGTAAACTCTCTTCACGTAAACGGAACCGGCTCTCGAACTGAGAGATTTGTCTATCGATTGAAAAAGACTGCGATCGAATTGAAGAAAGATTCTTATCAATATTGGTGCCAGCTAACGTAAATTTATCCAGAACGTCGATTAATTTATTTGCAACACCCAAATCACTGGTAAACAATCCGGTAACCGCATTTGCATCTTTAGCAATAGCTTCATCCAACTCATCCTCGTCGTCGATTTCCAGAGTACCGTTATTATTGATTTTTATTCCAATTTCAGTAAGCAGTGAAGGATCCCCGGAAGCCGCGTCAGAAACCGGATTACTTACTATTTCTCTGAGCTGCAGACGTAAATTGATGAATGTGAAATTTCCTGATAACGATCCGCGTTTGTTCGTTTCGGTATCCACAGATATCTTATCTGTCAGGAACGTAAGCGCCTTGTTATATTCCTTAATAAAATCCTCTATTTCTTCCTTTATAACATCTTCGTCATTGGTAATGGTAAAAGTTTCCGGGTCGCTGTTCGATTTTTGCGCTTTTCTCAGTTCAATGGTTACACCTTTTAATACACCGGTGATAGTGTTGCTGGATGATGTTATTTCTATTCCGTTTATCTCGAATATTGCATCAAGATCGTCTGTATCCGATGTAATAAAACCTCCCTGTGAGCTGTTTGCCGATTTCCTTGATGAATTTGGACTCGTTATAAATCCAAGATCCTGCAGCAACTGCGATCCGCCTGCATCAGTGAAAGCCACATTGTTATCCGATCCCGATTCTTTAGAAATAATCGTCAGCCGTATTCTATTTTTCTTGTTAAAGACCACGTTGACAGAAACACCGTCAATCTCTGTATTGATCTTCTCTGCAATTCTCGCCAGAAGATCTTCATTTGTTTCCGAAGAATCGGTGATACTTATAGAGATTGTTTGCGCCGAACCGGAGCCAATTTGGATAGTAAACTGCTGAGTGGTGCCGACCAAACTTGAAGCTATTGAATTTGAACTGTTGCTAATGGAATCCGAAACAGCAAGGTCGTTTTTTGCAACCTGTGAGATTAAAATTGTATTGATTCCCGCTATAGCCGTTGAATCGGCTTCAACGGTAAAAAAAGACTCATCGCTTGAAACAGCCTTTTTTGCCGCCAATTTAGCGGCTGTGCCTACGCCGGTAAATCCTTTCACCCTCGTTCGCAACGAGGTTAAATTGGATTTCAAATCGATAAGGGTCGCCCGACGCTGATTTAGAGAAATTTTCTTTTGCTCTAATCTATTTACGGGTCCGCGCTCCCGGCTTGCAAAACGGGTAACAAGCTGCTCCACACTTGGAATTTGTGTGAGAGGGGATATTTCTGCCATATTTTACTCACTTTTGCACAACTTAACAATTTATATATACAAACAAAATAATACTTAAACAAGAATTTTTTCAAAAATCTATTTGCGGTACAACATTCATTATGGGGCTATTATTGATTATTCAAATATCGGATAAATATTTTTTATTGCATTTTACTTGAACAATTAACAAATTGTTTCAATATACTTTCAAATGATATAAAAGACATTACTATGTTCACCTATCAAACAAGAGTCAAATTGCATGACACTGACGCTGCAGGTCTACTTTTTTATAGCAGTATTTTTAATATTATACATGACGCGTATGAAGCGTTCATGGACTCACATGACCTTAATATAGGTAAAATTCTGAAAGAAAAAATATATATGCTGCCGATAGTAAGGGCAGAAGCAGATTATAAACTAAAGCAAACCGTTGGCGATGAGATGACTATTATATTGACGTGTGAAAAAGTCGGAAAAAGTTCCTTTACAATAAATTACAAAATTTTAAACAGCGAAAATGAAATCGCTTGCACAGCAAAAACCGTGAATGTCGTTCTTGAATATAATACAAAGGAAATAACAGCTATTCCACAAAAGTTGCGAGAGGCGCTTATATCGTTATAAATGTTTTTAATCTATTACTTTTGCGTCCAATAACTTCTCCTCCGCAATAGTCTTGAAAAATTTTCGGTCTATATACCCGTTTTCCTCTTGAACAAAGTCCGGCATTTCAAGAAACGCATCGGGAATTTCGTATTTTGGCAGCATATCAATTAAGAATTTTTCAAGAGCTTTTTCGTCAAGCTTTTTATTCCCTCGCATTTTTATAAATGCTACCGGACGCATACCAAATTCTTCATTTGTAATAGGAACAACAATAGCTTTATCTAAAAAATCAAATTTGCAAATCGCTTTTTCAATTACCTCCGGGTAAATATTCTCGCCGCCTGATTGAAACATCGCGTCCCTTCTTCCAAGCACGGTCAGATACTGATTTTCATTGATTTTCCCTATATCTCCTGTATAAAACCAGCCATTGCCCCTTGCAACAGATTTTATAGTTTTTCCATCTACATATCCTTTACAAAGAGTTTTCCCTTTTATTAAAATTTCACCGTCTGAACCGATTTTTATCTGACGATATTTTAACACTTTTCCGGATGTGTACAAGTTTTCCACTTTTTCCTTTTCAGCAGTCGTGGTAATCTGGGAAGCCGCCTCCGTCGAACCGTAGCTTGTATGTACAGGTAAACCCAAATCAACAGCCCTTTTGATTAGATTTTTCGAGAAGCCGCTTCCCCCGAGGATAATAGCTTTTAGATTCATCAATTTGTTTGCAGAACTTTTCTCGTTCAATAAGCGGTAAAGTTGTGTAGACACAAGAGAGATGTGGGTTATACTGTATATTTCCAGGGCTTCTTGTATGTTCATACCTTGAACGGGGATAACAACAGTCCCGCCGCTTATGAAAGCCCTGATAATTATTGCAAAACCTCCAATATGGTACATAGGAAGAGATAGCAGCCAGGCGTCACCAGGCTCGAATGTTATGTTTTGATTGGCTCCAAGCGCACTGTAAATATGGCTGCTGTAAGAGTGCAAGACAGCTTTTGGGTTTCCCGAACTGCCCGATGAAAAAATAATTGTTGCGTTTCTATCAGGCTTTAAGTTACTCTCCCGGTGTTGTTCGGTATCGAATTTGTTTACAATAAAATCATTGGTATGGCTTAAATCAGGAATAGAAACAATATCTTCTAAAGACAGTATCTCCAATTCTTTGTTTTCCGCCAAAACCCTGAAACCTTGCAGTAACCCGTTTTTATCATCGGGAAAAGACGAAAGTATTAATATAGTACATGAAATTCCCTTCAGCATAGAATTGATAATCTTAACAGGGAATTTATTACTAACAGGAACAAATACAGCCCCACACTTTATCAATGCCAAAGAGATGATAACATATTCAGGGCTGTTTGGGCTGAGAACTGCTACATAATCTCCACATTTTATTCCCGCAGCAAATAGTTTCTTCTCCGCTTCCGCGACAAGCAAATTAATACATTTATAATTGAGAGAAATGCCGTGCGAAATGATTGCGGTATTGTCCCCATACGCTTGAGAGGACTTGTGGAGTAGAAAATCAGATAAATATGCTTTATTATCAATTTTAATATCAAATAACGAAAATGAAATAATCAAGACCATAAATAATAAAATACCTAACAAAAATAATGAAGATGCATGTTTTTTCCATAATTTGGGTTTAACTTGAAAAATATAAGCTGACAATAAGCCATAATAAATAGCATCAATTCTATATAAAACGACTGCTTTCAAATTAGTATTCCAGTAATTCATCGTAATTCCTTCTACATTGTTATTGTAAAACACTTTTGTTGTTAAAAAAAATGTAATAACAAAAATTGGAGATGAATTAT
>JADFON010000234.1 GCA_022562855.1 Candidatus Zhuqueibacterota bacterium
CGATTCGATGATTTTTTAATTGAAATTCTGATGCGACAAACTCCAAATTAAAAATAGTCTCAAGATTCTTTTCTGTGATGTTTTGCAAGTCTCTTTCTCGATTGAATTCCACTTTTTTTATTTGAGAAAGACTTGTATTTTTTATGTTGAAAATTGCCATTTTTAGTTCTTCTAACATATGTAATGCATTATCATAATCTATTGTGATAGAAGTGTGGCACCCCCAAACTTGTTTGGGGGTGTAAAATTAGCATTTTTAGTATTATGTCTCGAGAGCTTTTTTCAAAAAGTTGCTTTTTCGTATTCGTTTCAGCCTTCCCAAAACTTCGGAATGGCAGAAAAGTGGAAATTCTTATTTTCTACAGTGAAGATTTCAATTTTCAAATAGCACCCCCAAAAAAGTTTGGGTGTGCCACATTCTATACACTATCTATCAATTCTAAATTTGCAACTGCAGGAATTTTGTCATTTATTTGTGCTTATTGCAAACTAATTCATCGAAGAACCCTTTTTTAATCAGCTCCGAATCGTTCAATATCGTGATCTATTTTATTTGAATTTACTCTAAGTCGCCCGTAATCAAGTCACGGCTCGCCGTGCTCCTACGAAATCAATAACTTAGTAATACAATCTTTACACAAAATCAGTTTAATCATATGGCGTAGATATTTCTCAATATCAAAGCATAACGGGTTAATTCAACAATAAATAATAATTCTTGGTAACTTTGTTTCAGAGCTTATTGGAGTTTCTCAAATTTCTGCCGGAGGTGTTTGTTTACTACCGCCGGAACAAAATTGCTGACGTCCCCGCCGTAGCGCGCAATCTCCTTGACAATAGAGGAGTTCAGGTATGTATATTTTTCGTTGGGCATGAGAAATACCGTCTCAACGTCTTCCCGCAGACTCCGGTTCATCAGCGCCATTTGAAATTCATTCTCGAAATCGGAAACGGCTCGCAGCCCTCTTATGATCGCTTGTGCCTTTTTCGACGCTGCATATTCAACGAGCAAACCTGAAAAATACTCTGCTTCAACATTTTTGTTATTGTTTGTCGATTCTTTGATATGATGCAGCCGTTCTTCTACCGTAAAAAGCGGGTCTTTTGCTATATTCTGCGCAATAGCGACAAACACTTTATCGAAAATGGTCATTGCACGCTCAATGATATCGAGATGACCGTTTGTTATCGGGTCAAAAGATCCGGGATATATTGCTATTTTCACTGGTCTCCTTTCCTGAATATCGTAATTTTAGTTTCCCCGAACTGTTTTTCCCGTATTACTGACAACTGTACCTCTTGCTGCAAGGACGTTGCCGGGCTGCTGTGCCTGCTGTGCTCAAGAATAAACAGTCCATCCTGTTCTAAAAGCCGTGATTTTTCAACAGCTTTTACGAGTTGAGGATACAGCTCATAATCGTATGGGGGATCGGCAAAAATAATCTGATAACGATATCGTGCAGGGTGCCGGCGGCGAAGATAATTCAATACATCATCTTTGTAAATTCTACATTGAATCTCTTCGTCAATAAAACCGGTATTTTTTCGAATTAAAGCGCTGGAATAACTATCGACAAAGGCAGCAAATTTACTTCCCCTGCTGAGCGCCTCAATTCCAACAATACCGCTGCCGGCAAACAGATCGAGAAATCTTGAACCGGGCAAGTACGGGTCTATAATTTGGAATATCCATTCCCTTATTTTGCCTGTTGTCGGACGTATGGCGATCCCTGGCGGGAAAGGCGCAGGAGATTTTACCCCGACCGGAGATCCCTTATACCGTCCCCCGCTTACTCTCATTTTGTTTACATTATAATTTCGAAATGAAAATTGAGAACTGTGACTGCATTAGATTGTCCACGGTTCCTGTTCTCTCCGGAGATCTTGGTAATATTAATAGGGATTCTCTTTTCCCTGATGTCATCGAGAAACTCAAGAATATTGTTTTCGGAACCTGAGTACTTTATCCGGACGGGCAAAATTTGAATGTTATCCCTTGTTGTGACGTTCGTATCACCCGGACCCTGAACAGTAATATTGTGTTCCCGGGAGGATGTGTTTAACGCTCCGAGAACCGATTCCGGCGTGGAAAGGCCGGAAGACGGGCTGATTTCATCACGAGATGCCCCGGGTTTGAAGGTTCCCCACAATTGCAGAAGGTTGTTTACAGGTTGTGCATCAAAGTCGTAATTATTGAGCGATCCGGTAACGGAAGTTTGAATTTCAAACATATTTTCATCATTTTCGGCGGCTATCTCTGCAATTATGGTATTTCCCCTTATAGAGATCAGGTTATATTTAACGCCGGCAGGAATCGACCGGACGAACGAAGTAAAAACCGAAACGTGCTCCATACTCAACGCGTAATCAAAAGGCATATCCGGTGCTGGCGGCGTCACAACAACCGGAATTTCAACTGAAGTTACGGTGTCCGACGGAGTCTGGGACGTGTCTATGGTAACAGGCGCCGACTCCTCCGTGGTCAATACAGGCGGCTCTTCATCGGGGAGAATAAAATTGAGAATATCTTCATAGAAAAAAGCGAATAAGGCTACAACGGAGACCCCTAATAGTATTAAAAGTAACTTCGGAGGAACAAGCGGTCCATCTCTCGGTTTTTTGACCGGTTTAGCTTTTAGCTGTTTACCCAGTAAATTTATGTCTATCATTGTTGGAAAATCAGTGAAATGCCAAAATCTAATGTGAGAAAATTATCCGATAGCGTGAGCCATCCCTCACGGGATTGTCAGACCAAGCGCTTCCACGTATTCGGAATTATCCGATTCAAAGTCTATCGAATCCTGAATGCTTGAGTCAAGCCTGATCTTTTCAAAGGGATTAAAAAGTTTTAACTCTATTTGGGAAGCGCCTATTAGCTCGGTTAAATTTGATTTCGTATTTGATCTGTACAGAAACACATGGTCGAAAGCGTTATTTTCGGCAACCAGTTCATAATCGTCAAACAAAGTTTTGAGATTCAATGTAATCAACTCTGATACAGAATTGGTAAAATCATCACGGGCGGAATCGTCTAAATAAAGTTGACGATACCCGATAAAAAAATTACCTTCAAGCAGGGTAAAGACAAGTTTGCGCTCACCGATCTCGACAAGGGCAATTTTTTCCTTTGGGTGAAATTTGTAGTTTATCTCAAATGTATTAACCGCGGCCAGAACATCAACATTTAACAACTGCAAATCAACTCCGGCATGACCGCTCATTTCCTGGAAAAAAGATATTACATTTTTGCGTGCTCCGACAAGAAGAAGTTCGGGATTTCTTATAGATGGAGATTTTACCAGCTTGTAAGAATCAAAAGAATAGCCGGAGACCTCTTCGTCGACATACTGTTGGAGCTCCCAGTTAAGATGTGATGACAAATCTTTATCGGAGAGTTTCTTGCTGTATGGAATCTTAATAACGCTGCCAATGCCGAGCTCAAGGGATACCGCTAAACTTTTTGTGGTAATATTGTTTTTGTCGAGGACGTTTTTTAACTCCGACCCGATCATCTCAGCTCCCGATTCCTGAGAAAACATATCGACGCTGAAGGGAATATCGGAAGAGACATTTAATAGCGAAGTGACCTTGTAATTTTTCGCAGCTTCTTCGGTTTCGACCAGTAGGAGGTCTTCACTTCCAAAGCTTAACCCAAGCTTACGGTTCTTGCTGACCTTTGCCATGAATTACTACCAGGAAGTAGATTGATTCTGGTCTACCCAACCATGATTAAAAAACGATTTTTCAAAAATGGTCAAAGATAATAAAGTATATAACTTTTCACTTCCATCAACTTCGGGACATTCTATTCTGAATCTTCCGTCTTCTTCGGGAATTATGTTATAATAAGTTCCGTGAGTAGGGCATCTGTAAAGAGAATCCATCGTGACCGGAACAGTGTAGTAAGGTCTTAGTGTAGATTTTGTTTTGTTGCCTTCGGATGTATCTTCTCTGCTGACAATGAAAGCGAGTGAATCGACAATTTGTACATATGAAGGATTTGATTCGGCAAATCTCATAATTTGCGATAGGCTGTCAGCATATTGCTCATGAGCAACATAATATTGTGATTGTGCATGATAAAGAGAAACCATCCTGAACCTGCACTCAGCTTGTTCTCCTTCCTCTACAATCCATATCTGGGATGGAATGTAAAGAGCAAATATCACCGCTACACCAAGTATTACCACAATTATTTTCGAAACAACCGATCCCGTGACTTTGGGATATGCCATGGTACCTCCCCTAAGAATAACATTCGAATTTCAATTTATTGATCAGATGAAAAGATATATATTCTCCGGAATGAGGTGAAAAATATCCTTCTGCGTTTTCTG
>JADFON010000235.1 GCA_022562855.1 Candidatus Zhuqueibacterota bacterium
CCTCTTTCCCGTGCGATGTCCTGCAATTCAGGAGTCGGGTTTACTGCAACAATGTTTCCACATAACTCCATTTGATTCACTCTGAAATCAATTCGCTTGCCCTTTCTGCTGAACGAACAACCGCTTTTATAAGAGTAACACGGAGCTTGCCCTCTTCCAGTTCAATAAGTCCGTCGATTGTACAGCCTGCAGGGGTGGTAACCATGTCCTTCAAGAGCGCCGGATGTTCTTTCGAATCGATGATCATTTTCGCAGAACCTAACATTGTTTGTGCCACAAGCAACGTCGAAATATCCCGTGGGATTCCCAGCTTCACTCCAGCCTCGGCAAGAGCCTCTATAACGACAAACATATAAGCCGGGCCGCAGGCAGAAAGTCCCGTTACGCCGTTCATGAGAGATTCATCCAGAAATACCGTATCGCCGATAGACGAGAAAATCGCTTCAGCAAGAGCACAATGCTCTTCGCTTGAAATGCTGTTTTTGCTCAGTACCGTCATTCCCTCTCCTACCAGACAAGGTATATTTGGCATTGCTCGAATTATTGAAAGGTCTTTTTTAATATACTGTTTAATACAACTGATCGTCATTGAAGCCGCAACCGAAATAATTAGCTGATTTTCAGTCACTATGTCTTTAATTTCATTGAGAACCTGTGCCATTTTCTGCGGCTTTAGCGCCAGAATTACAATATCTTTTCCTCTTATAAGCGCCCGGTTATCAAGCAGGATATCAATCCCAAGCTTTTCACGGAGAGAATCTCGGGAATATTCATGGGCGACGCTTCCCGTTATATTGTTTTTGCTCACAGTATTGCTGTTTATGAGCCCCGATATGAGAGCTTCTCCCAATTTCCCAACACCAATTACAGAGATTGACTTGTCAGCAAGCATTGCATGCCTCTTTCAGTTTTGGTTATTTATGACGTATGATCCAATTATATTTTTTTTCAATACGGCACAAAAAAAACCGCGTCCGGCTTGGTCCGCGGTAATAAAATAATTGAATTTAACTTTTAAAATTATTTACTCTCTACACGAACCTCTTTTTATAGATGAAGAACACGGTCGCATCGTATAAGGATCATCACTAATTTTTATTGTAAAAATCTTCATGCTTTTTTCTAAAATCATAACACTTTAAATGTAATAACAATCTGATGCTAAATCAAGGTAAATAATGTTTGGAATATTTTTCACAATCACGTTTTTTCGGTTTTCATAATTCCTCATGATTTTTGCTTCTATAAGAAATACCCTGTCAAAATCGGCGACTGCATCCACTCAATTATTACTTTTTTATAAAGCCGCCGAAAATATCTATAAAAAAGCTGTTTAGCACAAAATTAGCAACTGCTTTCTTCTTTTCGGATAGGACTCAATCCCACCCCTCAATCCGCCATCCTCTTTCCCGTGCGATGTCCTGCAATTCAGGAGTCGGGTTTACCGCAACGACATCGCCGAATAATTCCATGTGAAGCGCATCGGTGTGATGGTTTGCAAAGACTGTGGAATTTTCAAAGTCTATCTTTAACTCTTGCCGGAGACCTTCGAGTATTTTTCTCTTTTTTTCGCCGTACGGGTGAAGCCCGATTATCCTGCCGGTAAACCTCCCGTTTCCGGTTTCCAGTTCTGAGCAGATTATCTTATCGGGTTTGCAAACGGCATCAAAATAATGGACCAGAATATCAAGCGACCCGCTCAAAAGCATGATTTTATAGCCTCTGCCCCGGTAGTTTTCTATTTCTTCCATTCCCCGTGCCGATAGAGACGGGATTACCTGTTCGGTAAAAAATCTTTTCGCGATATCCCGGACAGGCTGGACGGGTATCCCGCGCAGGTACATTTTATTACTTTTAAACGCATCTTCCCGTATCGATGTGTGACGGGAAAGGAATCCTGCCATTCCTTTAAATACATAAACCAGCATATTTCGGTACGGAATGTGGATTTCGCGCCGGAAATATCCCAGAAAACGGGATTCTAAAGACGCGCCCGGCGTTAGCGTTCCGTCAATATCGAATACAGCCCATTTGCTCATAATCTCTTATGCTTCCTTTATTTCACGCGGAATTTCTTTGGCAAACAGGTAGGACCTTCCGTCCCATAAGACCGGAATCCCCCGTATCAGATTAAGTCCAACAGTTAACCAGACAACAAAATTTGTAAAAATTATCAGGTTCCCCCGGAACGAATCGGTCACCCAGGCCGGCGTTTGTGAACCAGCGTTTTTAAACACAAGCAAAGCCCCGAGCAATAGAAATACGAATACTTTTATAATTCCGTAGAAACCCCGCATAAACCGGGAAGAGGTCAGGAACAATGTGAATTTAGACCGCATCATACTTTTTTCTCCGAACGGCGTCTTTCCCTCCTTGCTGAATGCCATATACCGAACCGTATCCACCATAAAACTTCGGCTGATAAATATGATCGGCACCCACATTGACACCATTCCAATAGTGGTAAAAAATATCCAATAAACGTGCTCCACGATACGGTCGCCGGTAATATCGAACAATGCCCCGAATTCACTTGCGACTCCCAATTTACGTGCAACATACCCGTCAAGCGCATCCATATAAAACACGATCAAAGTCAGTAGAAGCGCAGCGATCCCCCAGTAAAACCCGAGTTGAAAAATGATAATTATACCGAACGACATCATAATCCGCGCCAGGGTAATATTATTTGGAGTCATAGTTTCCTCACAGAAAGGTGAAATAATCGATTAGATTATGTATTTATAGACAAATGCTCTCGAATCTGATTTGCCCCGGAATTTAATTCAATATCAGTACTTTTGTATTTTTTTTAAAAACCACTTTCAGGTAGAATGCAAACTCATAATTCGTAAAGTCGGGGTCAGAGACGACCCCGACTACGATTTTATCACGACGTCCGATGAAGTAGTCCGGCTCGTCCCGGAGCCGGACTTGTTGAGATTAGCCATAAATACAAAATTTAATTCAATATTATGATTCGTTTTTTCCGACCGGTAACTGAATTGTGACAGAAGCGCCATTTCCGGGTGAACTCTCTACCCAAATAGAACCATGATGTTCTTCAATTATCTTTTTTATTATTGACATTCCCAATCCTGTTCCGTCTTTTTTCGTAGTAAAATAAGGGTCGAAAATTCGATCGAGTGTCTCTTTATCCATGCCGGATCCTTTGTCGGATATCGTAATTATTAATTGAGATTGTTCTTCTGAAAATGTACAGGAGACAATAACAGGTAATGGATTATCTTGAGAGGCGTCGATCCCGTTTGTAATCACGTTTATGAATACCCGTTTCATTTGTTCGGGATCGAAAAGGCTTTCAGGCACGCTTTCGTCCAATTCCAGTTTTACCGGCACTTTGTATTTGTTGTTTTGAAACAAAATGGCGGTACTTTTTAACGTGCCGATAATAGATCCCCGTTCCAGGGAAGGCTTCGGCATCCTTGCAAATTCGGAAAACTCGGTCGCAATCCTTCTGAGAGATTCAATTTCTTCTTCAATCGTCCTGAAACTTTCTTCTACCGCCTTTGAATGTTCTTCCGGAATATGGATTTTTTTCCGAAGTCTGTGCAGAGAGAGCTGGATCGGCGTAAGCGGGTTTTTAATTTCATGAGATATCTGCCTCGCAACCCCCTGCCAGGCGGCGATTCGTTCACTTTGAAGGAGTTTTTTCTGCGTGTTTCTCAGATCTTCAACCATAATGTTAAACGATTTTAATAAAAAGGCTATTTCATCCTTAGCCTCGGTATTAACGATTATATCAAGATCTCCTTCACCTACTTTTTTGAAACCGAACGCAAGGTCTTTAATCGGACCCGTTATATTTTTTGATAACTTCCATGCAACACGTACGGCGATAACCGTCAGTACAAAGACAAGGGCAATCGCCGCAATATATCCAAGATTGCCCCGTATGAAAAGCAGGTAGATAAGTCCGAACGACGTTATTGCCTGCTCAAGATTACTAATGGTATTCACGGTTTCAGAATCGACCGGCATTCCGAGGACTATAATTGCCGAATTGCCGGTATTGTGATAATTCTCAAATATCCGGTTATCTTTATCGAGAACGCTGTTTATTTCACCGGAGAGAGCCGACTCAATAAAATCTTCATCAAATACAGAATCGGAAAACCGTGTACCCGGGACAAAATAGAGTGTGTCTATTTTTACCGTCCCCCGAACGTTCCCTATCATAAGAGCATATTTCAACGTGCTTTCTTTTGCAAGGTCTTCAATCGTTCCAGCCTTCAAATGTGTATTTATTTGCTCATATACTTCGTTATTACGTCGGTTCAACTGGGTTCGAATTGTAT
>JADFON010000236.1 GCA_022562855.1 Candidatus Zhuqueibacterota bacterium
CTGCCGCAGGCGTTCGCGGTTATCGAATTGACCACCCGTCTGCCCCAGGAAGGCGGTATTTATAATTGGACAAAAACCGCATTCGGCAATTTTCACGGTTTTATGTCCGGCTGGTGCTACTGGACAAACAATCTCGTCTATTTTCCCAGTTTGCTCGTATATATCGCAGGAATTTCGGTTTTTGTCGCCGGCAGCGGTTACGAAGCGTTCGGAGAGAATAAAAATTACATCATTGCTTTCTCTATCGCCGCTCTCTGGACGGTGACGGCGTTTAACTATTTTGGGTTGAAACTCGGCAGATGGATCAACAATATCGGCGGAATCGGTACATGGACTGCCGGGACAGCGCTTATCTTATTCGGTATCGTTGCGGTTATCAGGTTCGGTGTAGCGAATCCAATGCCCGCAGGCAGTTTTTTTGCAGATATTTTATCCTTTGAAAAGTTGAGGTTTTTTGCCCTGATATGCTTTGGATTTACCGGTCTCGAGTTAGCCTCGGTGCTTGCCGGCGAAGTTAAAAATCCCGAAAAAACGATCCCCCGTTCGGTTGTCATTTCGGGAATCGTAATTGCGGTAATCTATATTCTCGGAACGTTTTCCGTATTGGTTGCCCTTCCGGCAAGCGATATAAACATAATAAGCGGTTTCATACAGGGGGTTTCGGCTATCGGCAACAAACTCGGTATGGGCTGGACGTCCAACATACTTGCCTTGCTTATCACGCTGGGGGGAATCGGGGGGCTGATGGCGTGGTTTACCGGGGCGGCGCGGATGCCGTTTGTCGCCGGGATAGACCGGTTTCTGCCTGAATCTTTTGGAAAAATCCACCCGAAATACGGGTCGCCCTACAAAGCGGTTCTCATACAGGCGGTCATCGCTTCGATTTTTATATTCATGAGTTTTATCGGAGCATCTGTTGAGGAAGCGTATATGGTGCTCATCGAGACAACTTTGCTTGTCTATTTTATACCGTATGTGTATATGTTTGCATCCTATATCGTCCTTCGGAGACGCAGATTCAATTCTGAATCCGCCCGGACGATACCGAAGAATAACAATCTCGCATTAATCTTCGGGGTGTTCGGTCTGGTCACAACAGTATTCGCAATGGGTATGGCTGTTGTCCCTCCTTCGAATATTCCCAACATTTTTATCTACGAACTCAAGATATTCGGCGGAGTTTTCATGTTTATCGCTGTCGGAGGCTTGTTTTACTGGCTGGAATCGTGGATCGATTGACCTGAAATCTTCCGAATTGTTGCTTTAATTTACCTTTAATACATTTTTTATCAAAGTTCAATGAGTTAGTTACGTGAGTACCTTTCCGATTCCTAATCACTCCTAATCAGCCACTTCTATTTTCCTGAGCACAAATCTTAAGTCGTTGCTCCGTTTTACCGATAGTAATATTAGAAAGGAGAATTGCACGATGGCTGCAGAATATATGTCCCAGGAAGAGATCACCGCATTGCTTTCACAGGTTAATTCAAGCGCAGAACTCATCGCTGAAATGACCGATGAAACAGCGCCAAACGGTGATACCGTCAGGTATTCTGAAAAGGTGTTCCGCTATAAAGAACCTCCTTTGGCGCACTCCTCATCAGAATATAGTTCGCCTGTCATAAAGAGTGATAAAGTAAACTTTAATCCACATCTGAACGGAAATTCCGTTGAGCGGGACAACGGACAGGTTGAGGTATATTCACTCGAAGAATACAAGTTATTGAAAAAATAGAATTACTGTAACCTGTACAAAACCGCAGGACAAAAATTTCCGCCTTATTACCTGTAACCCAGGGCGCTTCCCCCGTAATCGGTCTTTTTAATTCTCAGATCACGTAATTTTGGGTCTTTCACGCGTATTTCCAGCCAGAAGCCGGATCTCGATGAGTTCGGCGGGGTCCAGTTAAACCTGAATTCCCAGCAGTGCAAGTCCCGGTAAATCTTAAAATCGTGGTACGTTATGCTCTTATCTATCAGGTCGAATTGCGCAACATATTCGACTTTCCAGTTTTCCGTAACCTGAATTTTCATTGTGGCGCTTGTTGTAAAGAATTTCCGGGTGTCAGTCGGGTTGATCCGGTTGAGGTTGAACTGCAGTCCGCCCGACAATTCCCACGGAATATCCATCATATCGAGTGTGTTTGTGTCCTTAAACCTGTCCTGCGGGTCTTCTCCGATGATCGTTCCTGCCGCAAATTCATCGTCAAATGCATCTTCTTCCTCTTCTTCAGCGTCCTCGATGCCGGTTACCTGCCCACCGCTGCTTGCTATGGAAAATCTTGTCGACGCTCTCAGATTTATGAGTTGGATAAACTGCTTCTTCCGCCATGATTTGTTTGTGTCGTACAACAACGTATTCGTTCTTCTATTTGCAACCGGGTCCCAGAGGTAAAAGCTGTGAGTTGTACTCAGGTTCAGCCTTGCAAAGGGAATAATTCTAAAACTGGTAGTGAGGTCGGAAAATTTTCTGCTGTTATCGGGCGCCGCAAAGTTATACGAAGTACTCATGTTTATATTCATCAGATCAAACGTATTTTCCGTATCCCCCGAAATAGTTTTTATCTTGATCCGGTTGTCGAGATTGATACCCAGCGACTGTGTTTCGCCTCTGGGCGTACCCCCGAACAAGGAATTGCCGAATTTGTCATATTCGACTTCCTGACCAAGCGTATCGAGATAGGAGGCAAAGTAACCGAATCCGGGGTCTGAAAAATCGGGGGTAAAACTGTAACTGAACGAAGGTGTGAACTCATGGCGGATCGACTTAATGGGACCGATGTTCGGATTAAACGTACCGTACAATTTTGTTTGAACCTGTGTTGTCAGACTTCCTGTTCTCCGGGAAAAAAACCCGGTTTCTCTGCCGGTGATTACCATTTTGTTCTCATCAAGCCGCTTTATCACCGCCTCGTTAAACCACTCCTCAACATATTGGATTCTCGGTGTGATATTGATATGAGAGAACAGCTTTGCCTGCATTCCGATCGTGAAATTATGTTTTACTCCCGACCTGGTCTTTGACTCAAACATTTTTTGGTTCAGAGTGTCGGAGCCGGCTACGATTCTTTTTGACCGGAGGTTTTTCAGTTCGGAGTTATAGCTGAAATTCAAAGTTTCGTAAAATGGCACGCCGGTAGCCAGACCCGCAGAACCTGACCGGTCTCGTCTAAAAAGATAGGTCGGAGTGTTACGGGTGAATCTGACAGCCGGGAACGTCTCGTTTGTTTCCCCGGTTGTCATGTCTTCTCTTCGTGATAGACTGACCGACAGGTTATTTTTTGAATCCTCCCACCGTTTGGTTAGCGTCGCGCTTGAAATCAAGAATCTCTGCGCCCGTACTTCCCTGTTAAAACTCCGGTCTTTGTAAAAACTGCCGTCGCTTACAAAACTGCCGCTTACGCTCAATCTCGTTGTGGGGTCAATTATCTGGCTGTGATTGACGCGCAAATCCCACCGTCTTTCAACATTGTCTCCAAAACTTTTTCGCGTCAGGGAACCTGAAATACCGCCTTTCAATTTATACCTGACGGCATACTGCGTATTACCCCGGAACAAAACTCCGCTCTTTTCATAATAGTCCATTTCCAGTTTTGCGTCCATATAATCGTTGGGTGCGTAGTAGTATCCAATGCCCTGGAGATAGCGTCCTTCTACCTGGCTTTGACCGTAACTTGGCATAAGAATGCCAGAATTTCTTCCACCGGTAACCGGGAACACACCGAAGGGAAGAATAAAGATAGGCACATTATGAATATAGAGGATAACCGGTCTGGCAACGACTTTATCCAGCAGTTTCATTTTCATGTGGGTGCTTTTAAAGTGAAAATGTGGATTTTTGTCAATATCGCACGTTGTAAAGTATCCGTCTTGTATTTGCAGAATGTCGCTGTCGACACGCGTAATAACGTCACCGTAGTAAAAACCGCCTTCAAACTTTGTCCTGCCCTCGAGTATTTTTGCCTTTTTTGTGGCAAGATTGTAAACCATTTTCGAACCCGTCAGCGGCTGTTGACCTTCCTGCGAAAAAACAGGACTACCGATGATTCTGAAACCTTCGGGAAACGTATCCCTGTCTGCCGGAACCGATATTCCTTCAGCCACCAGTGAATCACCATCCAGAAACAGGGTGATCTTCATTGCCTCAATAGTCATATCTTCAAATGAGATTTTGGCAGGTTTATTTTCGGTCCCGAAGTAGGTTATGGATTCACCCGGAACAATACTCACGCTGTCGGCATCCGAATTGATGGGTGATGTAAAACTTCCGTTGTTAGCGACGCTGTCCAGCCCGGTGTCCACTAAAGTG
>JADFON010000237.1 GCA_022562855.1 Candidatus Zhuqueibacterota bacterium
CTATTATCAAACGCATTCCGCACATCTTTTATATGGTCTCCACCGAATTTATCGAGGAAAGCCTTTGCAAGAACTAAGGACAGGACAGCTTCACCAACGATTGAAGCGGCGGGAACAGCACAAATATCCGACCGCTCGACCCTCGCTTTCACTTCCTCTCGTGATTTTAAATCGACTGAGTCGAGCGCAGAAAGAAGAGTGGAGATCGGTTTCATTGTTATATAAACGATAACAGGCTGACCGTTTGATATGCCCCCCTCGATTCCACCTGCGTTGTTACTTCTCCTTTTGATCTGGTTTTTGGATACGTCTTTTATGATCGGATCATGCACTTTCGAGCCAAATCTTCGCCCGGTTTCTACCCCCATCCCGATTTCTACAGCTTTTATTGCCGGAATAGCCATCATTGCGCCGGCTATTGCACCGTCGAGTCTCCTGTCCCACTGGGTATGACTTCCAAGACCAACAGGCATTTCAGCCGCTACGATTTCAATTCTGCCGCCAACCGTGTCTCCATTTTCTTTTGCCTCATCTATAACCGATATCATTTTAGATTCCGCCTCCGGATCAAGGCTGCGGACGGGAGAATTGTCAGCCCGTTTTGATTCCTCCAATACTTCATTGACTGAAAATTCAGCATTGCTTTTGACTTTTTGTATTTCAACAACGTGGCTTCCGATATCAATGCCGAATTCGCTCAAAAATTGCCGCGTGATTCCGCTCAATGCCGTTCGAACAGCCGTTTCACGGGCGCTTGCGCGTTCAATTATGTTGCGAATATCCGAATGCCCGTATTTCACCGAACCTGCGAGATCGGCGTGTCCCGGTCTTGGGATTGTTATTTGGTCGGGTCGTTCTTTTTCTTCTATATTTTCGGGATTCATCCTTTTTTGCCAGTTTTCCCAATCTTTGTTTTCGACTTCAACCGAAATTGGTGAACCGGTAGTTTCACCGAATCTTATCCCGGATAGTATCATCACCTTGTCTTTTTCGATTTTCATTCTGCCGCCTCTACCGTGTCCTTGCTGCCGGCGGTATAATTGATGATTAATTTCTTCGATATTAATTGGCAGACCTGCGGGCATGCCCTCAAGTATTCCTACTAACGATTTACCGTGTGATTCCCCGCCTGTTAAATAACGTAACATTTATAATTTCAAAAGTTTAAGTAAGTTGCAATAAATTGACGTCTTTTATATCAATGTTTTAATATTCAGAAAATCCTCGTATCAATTTTGCGATATTCCGCGTATTCGGTTCAAAAGATCGTAAAACCCAGGAAACGATATATCAGCCCAATCACTTCCTTCAATGACCGATTCTTCCTTCAATGCGCATGCGGCGACGGCAAATGCCATAGCGATTCTATGATCTCCAAAAGAATCGAATTCCGAACCATGCAATGCTCCGTTGCCGAATATCGTCAGCCCATCAGGATTTTCTTCAACATTTGCACCCATCTTTCGCAAATTAAAACAAAGGGCATGGATTCTATCCGTTTCCTTAACACGCAATTCAGATGCATCACATATTACCGTTTTCCCATTAGCAAACGCCCCGGCAACTGCAATAATCGGCAGCTCATCAATCACCATAGGAATTTTGTTTCCTTTTATAGTGATTCCTGTAAGCTCGGCTGATTTGATTTCCAAATCAGCCGTCTCTTCATTCCCCGCTAATCGTTTATTCGTAACTGAAATATCAGCGCCCATTTCCCGGAGAACGTCAATTACACCGGAGCGGGTAGGGTTAAGACCCACATTTTTTATTGTCAAAGATGACCCTGCAAGCAGAGTGGACAGGACAATAAAAAAAGACGCCCCTGATATATCGCCCGGAATCGACATATTAATCGGCATGATTTTTTTTAAGCCCTTTACCGTTACTTTTTTTTTGATACTGTCCGTAATAACTTCAACTCCACATGCGTTCAGCATCAATTCTGTGTGGTCTCTGGTTTTTTCCGTTTCAATAACCGATGTGATTCCATCGGCATACATCCCGGCAAACAATATCGCCGACTTTACCTGGGCGCTCGCAACCGGAACATTATATTCAATGGATTTAAGCAGGGAAGAACCCACAGAAAAGGGAAGAGAGTAATCGGATTCGAGGCACTCAATTTTTGCTCCCATTTTTCGAAGCGGCGTAATTACCCGTTCCATCGGTCTTTTTTTAAGCGAATCATCACCCGTTAAGGTGTAGGTGTTTTCCTGTCCGGCAAGCAGCCCCGTCAGCAACCGGAGAGTCGTGCCGGAATTGCCGCAGTCAAGGTCCTTTGTCAAAGGCGCAAAACCCTTCATGCCTTTTCCTTCGACTACTAAATTTCCCATTTTATCCTTGAAAGTTTCGATCCCCAGTTGCATTATACATTTTAAGGCGCTTTTAATGTCTTCTCCTTTACTTAGTCCTGAAATTGCACTGGTGCCTTCTGAAACAGAAGAAAGAAGAATTGCGCGAATTGAAATTGATTTGTCTCCCGGTACGGTAATAGATCCTCTAACAATTCCGCCCGGTATAATTTTCTCATGATTTTCCATTTAGATAAAAGAGTTTCAAATTTCTCTGTCAAGAGCGGGAACGATAATACTTAGCTTATCCATAAGTTGTTCAAATTGCTTCGGATAGAGAGACTGTGGACCATCGGACAGAGCTTTATCCGGCTCCGGGTGGACTTCTACCATTAAGCCGTCAGCCCCGGCTCCAACAGCTCCCAGGGACAGCGGAATGACTTTATCTCTGACTCCTGCAGGATGACTCGGATCAACAATGATCGGCAAATGGCTTAATTGTTTTATCGTGGGGATTATACTTATATCAAGAGTAAATCTCGAATGTTGAGCAAAAGTCCTTATACCCCGCTCACAGAGTACAATATTATAATTTCCTTCCGACATTATATATTCTGCCGCCATCAAAAACTCATCTAAAGTTGCCGATAGTCCTCTTTTCAGCAATATAGGCTTACCTGTTTTTCCGGCAGCTCTCAGGAGAGAATAATTTTGCATGTTTCTGGCGCCGATCTGGATCATATCCGCATATTTCACGGTGAGGGATAGCGATTCTGCATCGATGGATTCGGTTACAAACGGCAGCCCTGTTTTTTCTCGGACTTCAGAGAGTATTTCAAGTCCTTCTTCTCCCAATCCCTGAAAATCATACGGGGATGTTCTCGGCTTGTACACTCCACCCCTGATCATTGCTGCGCCTGATCTTTTCAATTTCTCTGCAACTTCCATCATTTGCTGCCTGCTTTCAACGGAGCATGGACCGGCAATTATCGGCAGTTTTTTTCCTCCAAACTTGACGCCGCCTACATTTACAATCGTATTCTCGGGTTTTGTTTCCCTGCTTACCAATTTATACGGAGCAGTAACGCGTATCACCCGGATCACTCCAGGCAATTCTGAGAATTTATCGGTATTTATAGCTCCAGTATTACCCGTTACTCCAATAGCAGTTCGCATTGAACCAGGAATACTGTGCGGGATAAGCCCGGATTCTTTTATCTTTTGTACAACGTTTTCGATACTTTCTTTCTCAGCCGATTGAGCCATAATTACGAGCATTAATTTTACCTCTCAACATTTAACAATTTTCGACGGAAGTCTTTACCGGATTCGAATTCATTCTGGACAAGTGGCTTGGTAAGTGATTTTTGCATATTTTTTAGCTCTTCAATAAAACTCTGGATAATTGTGGAAATGTTGCGGTTATTTGATACCAGAATATCCTCCCACATAGAAAAATCGCTTTCCGCGATTCTTGTCATTTCCAGGAGAGCCGGTCCGCTCATTTTAAAGTACCTGCTATCGTTTTCGTTTTCATTCCCTACGACGTTTATCAATGCTGTTGCGAGCAATTGCGGCAGATGGCTGACCCCCGCAACAATACGGTCATGCGTAATCGAATCCATCAATAAGGGCTTTGCCCCAATTTTGGTCACAAAGCTGCTAACTTTATTTATTATTTCTTCAGGTGTGTTTTCCGAAGGTACAATTGCATAAGGTCTGCCCTTAAACAGGTCGGGATTTTTGTTTTTATAGCCACTTTTTTCAGAACCTGCCATTGGGTGCCCCCCTATAAAGTACCTGTTTTTTCTTTCGAATGTTTTTGCGACTTCGATTGCTACATGTTTTGTGCTGCCGACATCAGATAAAACGGATTCCTTCGATAAAACGGGAAGTATTTCGGGTATAAGAGCACAGATTTTTCTAATGGGAACTGCTAACACAACTAAATCAGCTTGTTTGACTCCAACCTTGATTTTATCGATGGGATATCCTTCATCGATCA
>JADFON010000238.1 GCA_022562855.1 Candidatus Zhuqueibacterota bacterium
TCATACATATATCATTTCCTCAATTAATTTTATATTGTATTAATTCCGGTGAAATTTTATCATTATTCACTGTGCACAGACTTCTTCATAGAACTCATATTGTTTTTCAGCAATAGACTCCCATTCAAAATTGCGTGCCCATTCTCTGCCTGAATTGCCCATTTTTAAGCGTAAATCCTTATCGGAAAGAAGCTTTTGCATAGCAGAAGTAAGGGCGCCGGGGTTTTCCGGTTCGACAAGTAATCCGGTCTTACCGTCAATTATAGCGTCTTGAAGACCCGATATTTTTGTACCAATTACCGGTTTTGCACATGAAGAAGCTTCAATAGCAGCAATTCCCCAGCCTTCATACCTCGAGGGCATTACGCAAAATAGCGCCTTTGCCAGGAAGTCTTTTTTTTCGCTGTCCGATATCCTCCCAAGCAGAATGACCCGGTCTGCTATTTCAAACTTCCTGAGATAGTTTTCGATAGTTATCCGACTCTTTTTTGGACCCGACCCGGCTATTCTCAACTCAACAGAGGTACCGGATAATCCCTTGAATGCCTCCAGCAAAATATCGATGCCTTTCATATAGACATCCAACCTGCCAATGAAAGCTATATACTCCCCTTCCTGCGGTTCCACATCGAATAATTCCCGGTCAACTCCTGTATAAATACACTCAATCCGCCGGTTTAGACCTGAACCTGGTTTCTTATTTTCAATATCCTTTGTTACACTTGGCGAGATTGTGATTATATTTCGTGCGGTTGCCAGAAATATTTTTTCAAAAATATATGCGAATAATCCAAGAATTAAAAACTTCTTGAATGCCTTGTTTCCGATTTTGTGATAAAAGGTGTGTACGACAGGTTTATTTGTATACCAATGACAGAACACCGGAGAGAAAACCGAAAATTCATTGACTACAATATCAGAATCGAATTTTTTGAGATAAAAGGGCAGCAGGATGGTAAAGGTCAGCCGGCTCAGAAAATAGTTGTTTCCATAGCCGATTCGTACCATTTGTATACCGTCCATCCGACCAGACCGTGCACCGGGAAAGTTACCCGTTATCATACAGATATTATTTTCCTGTTGTACAAGCAGCCGGTTTATTTCGCGAGCCCGTAAAGACCCGCCCCCTCCTAACCATGGATTTTCAATATCGTCATAAATAATATGCAATATTTGCAAAGACAAATCTCTATTTTAGAGTGACCATAATTAAATTTCAGTAGTATTTTTCATCGTCAAAAAATAGACTTTGGAAATTCAGTTCAGCTTTTCAACAGCTTTTTCAAGCGCTTCTTATCTTCAAAGTAAAATAATTTAGATCCCGTCTGCCAGAATGCTTTCATATCAGATGGTAATGGAAGTCCGTAATTGCGGTCCTGTACCAAAGCGCCCTCTGTTATTTCTACATTTATCATATCCATCGAACCGGAAGATTTCTTCATTTCATTAATTTCTCCTTTTAGAATCTGGAAATAATGATTCGAAAATATTTCGATAAACATTTTAGCTGCAGCGATCACACATCGCGCATGATAGATAAACATGGAATCTTCTTTATCGGGTTCAACGATCTTTTGACAAATATTTTCTCCCGCATCTAATTGTGGAATAACATGGTGAAGGGTAACGCCTCGAGGATAATCATTTTTAAACAACATCCAAAAATAAGGTGCAGCTCCACGGAAAAATGGGAGATATGATCCATGAATATTCCAGAAATTGTTTACAGCATTAACTAAATCGGCACAAAATATCTGACTTCCATATGCTGATAAAACCAGGTCCTCGTTATTCTTGGATTTTGTAATCTGAGATATAAAATGAGGGGCATTCACATCACCTACAAATTCAATTGGAATATTATATTTCTTGCTTATGTCATGTTCGGAAAGTAAATACATGCCATCTATACAAAGTAATCGGAAAAATATTTTCTCTATAAAGTACTTATATAAGAGAAAACACTTGCTCTTCGCTTTCAGTAAAGCTACACCTTTTTTAAGTTTAGGCAAAAATCTGCCGCGAAGAGATGAAATGACATAGATCTTTTCAATTGTTATATCATGCCAAACTAAATAATTTAGAAAGAGGATACCTGAAAAAGTATTATTACTGACTAATGTCACCTTTGGCATATTCTATTACCTTCTCCATTGTGGCAAATGCCACATCATGATGTGCTTTAATAGTCTTTATGAGATTTTTGTAAAAATTTTCGCGTTTTATCATCAGATGAGGATGAAAATTTATTACGAAAACACCGTTAAGCTCAATTATTTCATTAATAAACCGTGTAATTGATTCAAGAATAAGATCTTCCGGAGTATTTGTATCCCGGAAATAATTATCATCTTGAACCATTAATGGTAGTTCCCAAATACCGTATTTTTCCATATAAAAAGGAAACGGTATCCTGACGCTATGATAAAAAGGCGAAGCAATTTGCAAGGAGGAATCGTATAAAAAATTACTTTCGCCAAGAGCTTGAAACAGTTGCTCGCTTACACTCAACGCGGGAGATCTATAGCCGACGAAATTCTCAGCAAATAAGACTTGACCGGCTTTCTGAAGCAATTTCTTCATATTTTTCGGATTTCGAAAAGCAAATCCTTGATCATGTGTATACCCATGAAGACCTACTTCAAAGCCATCATGTATTAGCGAACGAATTAAATCATTATCAAATTCATAATCGTCGTGGGTTAGGAAATTGAATGTAGAAGGCAAATCGTAACTGCTATCTATATCTGCCATTTTGGTGACAAATCGCAGTCCTTGACTATTATCGACATCGTGGCTTACACACACTACCGCTCTCTTGCCCCACCAAGGTTTTAAATTATGCTCTTTCACTTTCTCTGCAATGATTTGACATTCAGGAAAATCGAGGGGATAATTTAGTTTCAATTTACCCGTTGGATTACGAAATCGCTTCACAGCACTCGTCAATAAGTATTGACCTTTTATCGGCAATTTTCGTGCAATCGGTACACCGAATTTTCTTAACAGTTTCTCTTTCAGAGGAATAGTCGGCACTGTAAACAAATCGGGTAAAGATATGCCCTCATCTTTTAAAATTCTATAATGTTGTTGAAGGTTAACCGGCGTAATCAATGTATCTACTACCTTTGTATTATAATAATAAATGTTAAAAGCTTACTGCTGTCATTTAACACGTCTACATCCTGACTCGTCCGTTACTTCATATTTTCTTCCACACGCGCATGGCTCGGGAAGCTTGAGCATTTCGCCGCATTCACACGCATAACCGATCAAGCGCATAGGATTGCCGACACCTACGGTATAAGGCAGAACGTCTTTTGTCACGACGGCTCCTGCCCCGATAAACGCATATTCCCCTATGGTATTACCACACAGAATCGTAGCGTTAGCGCCAATAGTTACACCTCTTTTGACGAGAGTGGGAGTAAATCCTTCCTGTCCCTTTTTGAAGGTTGCTCTCGGATATATCACATTTGTAAGGACAACATTCGGACCTAAAAAGCAATCGTCCTCAATTGTCACTTTATCCCAGACTGAAATATTGTTTTTTATGACAACATTATTCCCGATTACCGCATGAGATTCTATGTAGCAGCCTTCACCTATATTGCAGTTTGAACCGATTTGTGCGCCCTTCATCACATGAGAAAATGCCCAAATGCGTGTACCGGCGCCTATCGAATCCGATTCTACTATCGCTTTTTCGTGGGCAAAGAATGTTTCACTCAAGTTCTTTGTTCCTTTCAGACGACCTCGTTTACCGATTCCACTACATATTCAATTTCATCCTGTGTCATAAATGGAAAAATCGGAAGAGAAAGAATCTCATCGGCTATTTTCTCCGTATTTTTCAAATCTGTACCATTTAGGTCGAGATGTTCATATGCGATTTGGCGGTGAAGCGGTATAGGATAATGGATTCCGGTTGCAACACCTTTCTCTTTCAGTTTATTCATTACCGTATCGCGATTTTCAACTCTCGTGCAGTAAATATGATAGCAATGATTTGAGTCGGGATCCTCATGCGGTACAATTACTTTGTCATTGTTTAGATGTTCGGAATAGAAATGTGCTACTTTTTTTCTGCTTTTATTCCAATCATCAATATGTTTAAGCTTTACCGTCAAAACCGCTGCCTGCAGGGCGTCCAATCTGTAGTTGTAACCTTCTATCTCATGCTCGTATTTACTCAATCTCCCGTGGTCTGCCAGCATACGTATTTTACGGGCGGCTTTTTCGTTGTTGGTTACCACACATCCTGCGTCTCCGTA
>JADFON010000239.1 GCA_022562855.1 Candidatus Zhuqueibacterota bacterium
TCAGATTTGATATCGCTGATTCTGAATAAAAAAGACTATATTTTTGAAGAACATAGCATAAATGATACTGTTCACAAACTTGGAAATTTTGAAACCCTTCTCAGAACCTTCGATAAATATGACAGACGCAAGGACGAAAGTGCGGAAATAAGTCAAAAATTCAAAAGTAAGCGCGATTCCGAAAAGAACAGCTTGATAGCGACCCTGTTGGACACAATGCGAAATAAAATTGACTTTTTTGAGCAGGAAATGAATATTGCCCGGGAAATTCAAAAAAACATGGTCCCACGATCGATGCCCTTCGCCGATGGATTCGATATCCAGGGTTTCTATCAACCATCCCGGCAAGTGGGCGGCGATTATTACGATTTGTTTGCTACAAACGACAGAATGCTCTATTTCGTTATGAGTGATGTTTCCGGAAAAGGTCTACCCTCTTCGCTTGTTGTTGCGAGTATGCAAGCGTATATTTCCGCAGGTGTAAAAAGCAGGAAACCGTTACCAGACTTATTACATGATTTAAATAATTTTTTGACCGAGAAACTGATTTCCGAAAAGTACGTTACATTTTTCATGGGTGTCTTGAACCTCAATGACGGTTATATACAATATGTAAATGCAGGGCACAATCCGCCGTATATCATTAAGAATAATGGATCGGAAATTGTCGAATTGCGTAACGGAGGGCCTATACTCGGAATGTTTGAAGACATCACATATATAACGGGTAGTGTCATGTTAGAAAGCGGCGACTCTCTTGCATTATTTACCGACGGTGTTGTGGAAGCATTCAACAAGCACGAGGAAGAATTTTCCGAGGAGAGGCTGATCAAAATTTTGAAGCGTGAAAATTCGAAACCTCTGAAGGAAGTAATCGTTACTATCTACAGAGAGTTAAAAAACTTCTGTGGAGACTGTCCCTTTGAAGATGATATCACTTTGCTTCTTATGAAAAAGAATTAGGACTCAACACAGTTTAAGGATCTTTAGCAATAATCAGGCATAAAAAAACCGCTCAAATTTGAGCGGTTTTTTTATTTCACTACAGAATCTTAAGCCGGACAAGTGAGTTTGATTCTATTTTTCCCCGCCTTTTTTACCGAATTTTGTCAGCATTTCAATCTGGAATTCTGCGTTTTTCTTGTAAACACGGTCCAACAACGCTGCATTATAATCTTCAAGCGCGCGGGCATTGTTTCCCTTATTTTCAAACGCGATACCACGCTCGATAAGGGCGCCGCCGAATTTGGTTTTTCTGGTATGATATTTCATCGTATTATCGGCTGCAGTAATAGCATTGTCGTACTCACCGGTGCCATTGTAAACACGGGCAAGGAAAAAGTGTGCTCTCCACGATTTTTCATCGAGCGTTGTAGCACGCGCTAAAGCATTCCCAGCTTCATTGTATTCCTTCAGTTCGAAATGGGTCATTCCGAGATATAGAAATGAATTGGAATGCCGGGGGTTGAGTTCGTATGCGTTTTGAAACTTTTTTATAGCGTTTGTATATTCTTTCATATTATAGTATGTAACACCCATATTAAAATGGGCAAGAAAGTTACTTTTTGTATTATTTACTTCCAGGCTTTTCTGATAACTTTCAATGGCTTTTGCCAAATCCCCCTGTCTGTCATACGATCTTCCCATCAAATTATATGCGCCATAATTATTTGCGTCTAATTCAATGGCTTTCTGCAGAGGCTCGATCATTGCGGTATAATTCCTTTGGAGGTAATAAACATTCCCCATTCCGAAGTACGATTTTATAATAGGATCGGTTACCATTGGATTATTCAATGCTATTCCATTGGCAATAGCCTCGTTGAATTTACTCAGGGCATCGCTGAATCTCTGGATTCGATAAGCAGTCAATCCATCGTTGTACATTTTACCTATGTCGGCTATCTTTTTCT
The DNA here is from genome assembly GCA_022562855.1 of Candidatus Zhuqueibacterota bacterium. GTDB lineage: Bacteria > SM23-31 > SM23-31 > SM23-31 > SM23-31 > JADFON01. The sequence continues at coordinate 1,914 of JADFON010000239.1, forward strand.
TTGTATCGGCATCACCCGACATGATCGATTCTAATTCTGTTTTTCTTACCTTTAGTTTTTCAAAATCCTCATTTAACGCATTGTATTGATCGGTCTGACCCGCTTGAAGTGCACCCATTTGACTTATCAGGTCCTGAATTTGAATTTTTACTTGCTCATATTCTACTTTTGCCTGGCTCAGGTCCTGAGCAAAAAGTAGACCCGACACTGCAAAAACAGATATCAAAGATACAGTCAAGAAACGTAAGAGCAATTTTTTATACATACTTAAATCCCCTCCCCTTTGTTTGCTTTTTAGATTGTCTTTGTTAAAAAATCTCCTTCTCAATTTAAAACTATACCTATAGGCAAATTGTTCCAAAAAATGAGTAATAATTTTCTCTTATTACAGTGACTAATCTATCAAAACCCAACAGCCTGATACAGATATTAGTACAACGGGAGGGTCACAATAACCACATCGGATTTGTTTCATTATATCAAACTCGGCAGGACACATCGCTGGTCTTAAAGAACAGAGTACAAAATCTATGTATCAATTCCTCCCATACGAATGGTTATTATATGAAATAATTTTATATTTGTCAAACTCTTTTTTGGAAAACTAATACCGTTACGTACATGTTAATATCAATCGGCATGTCATTTAAACACCCCTAAATTACTGATCTATGATTAAAATCAAACCGGTATTGTAATTATTTTTCTTTCGTTTTACAAATTGTGCCCCGAAACGGAACGTTAGTTAATTATCACGAATTTTAATTCAAAAAACCGGGACTTTGTATTGCAATATACTATTTTATTCCTTAAACTATATACTGGAATAATGTGTAATTAAGAAGAACTGCACAGTCAACAATTGTTATTTAGGTTGTATTGCTACATATAGCGATCCAATAGGTTGATTTACTCTAAATGAATAGGCAGCGAAGTGAGACGTATACGAAAAGAAATTGTAATTAATACCACGACCAGTGAAACTCGCATTGCGATTCTGGAAAACGGCACACTTGTAGAGCTTTACATTGAACGTCCTGAAAACCAACGTATGGTCGGCGATATCATCAAAGGCAAGGTATCAAAAGTTTTGCCCGGAATGATGGCTGCTTTTATCGATATCGGACAAAAGCAAAATGCGTTTTTACATTTTTCCGATGTCGGCGATTCTTATATATCCTACGGCTCAGTAATTGAGCAATCCGGTAGAAAAAGACGCCGCCCCCGCCTGAGCGATCTTAATGTTCAACTCAAAGAAGGTCAGGATTTACCTGTCCAGATAACGAAGGAGCCCCACTCTTCCAAAGGAGCAAGGGTGACAACCGAAATTGCTATACCGGGCAGATTTCTTGTTCTCGTACCGTATGAAAACTATATCGGCGTTTCCAAAAAAATCGGAAATTTCCGGGAGAAGAAACGGCTAAAACGTATTGCCCGTGAAATGCTGCCGAAGAATTTTGGGTTGATAGTTAGAACTGTAGCCCAGGATAAGGGCGATGACGAACTCAAGAAAGACCTTGATTCGCTGTTAAATATCTGGAAAAGAATTATCAAGAAACTGGAAAAACAACCGGCGCCTGTTGTATTGTACAAGGACATGGGGATGGCATCCTCAATAATCAGGGATTTGCTGACAAATGAGATCAACCGGGTCGTGATCGATAACAAAAAACTCCTGAGGAATATAACGACCTATCTTAAAGACGCAGCTCCCTATATGCTTGAAAAAGTGGAATATTTCAAGCAGCAGAAGCCGATATTTGAAGAATTTTCGATTGAGCAGGAGATCGACAAAATCGTCGATCCCAAGGTCTGGCTGCCTGGCGGAGGTCACATTATAATTAACCAGACAGAAGCGATGTTCACTATCGATGTAAACAGCGGCAAATTCATTGGAAGAGATAAGTACGAAGCAAATGCAACAAAAGTCAACATTCAGGCAGCACGCGAGATAAGCCGGCAACTCAGGCTCCGGGACATCGGAGGTCTTATTGTCATCGATTTTATCGACATTGCGGAGGAAAAAAACCGGCGGCGTGTATATTATGAGTTACGTAACGAATTGAAACGGGACAGCTCTAAATCTTCGATTTTACCTATGTCGGAGTACGGGCTTATCGAAATGACGCGCCAGAGAATCCGTCCGAGCCTTCTTCATACTTTCAGCGATGTTTGTCAGCATTGCGGGGGAACGGGAAGAATTTTATCGAAAGAGACCATTGTATCAAATATAGAAAGCTGGATAAAACGGTATAAAATACACCGGAAGGAAAGGCGTATCATACTCCAGGTGAGTAAGGACATACAGAAATACCTGGTCAACGGATGGGGCAACGTACTCTTTAAATTAAT
>JADFON010000240.1 GCA_022562855.1 Candidatus Zhuqueibacterota bacterium
AGTGCTGGACGTCAACAGATGCTGATATGAATAAAACTGAACGGGTGTTTCAACGATTGCCAATCTTCGGTAAGGATATTCCAAACCGAGATTGAATTCGTAATTTGAAAGGGCGGATCCGATTATTCCCGGTATGAACTCTTTGATTTCTTCAAAATATTGTGAGAAAAAATCGTGTCCTTTTAGAAAATATATTGCATAATCGATTTCATCTTCTGTGGCGGTGTATGAATCATAATTCCCTATGGCAAGCGACAACTGCGGCAGCAGCCCTTCCGGATGAAACTTAAATGTTCCGGGTTCAGGATTCGATACGGCGCCCTGGGAAACGGGGGTTAACCAATTTGCGGTATGGACGGTTAAGCTGAATTGAACAAAACTCTTTTCTCTTGCATCACTGTTTATGTCATGGCTTATAACACCTGCCACCGGGTACCAAAGATTTTCCGGTGTCAGGAGAACATAATCCGGCGTAATAAAACTGTGACGCTTGTTTATGTTATACATAAAAAAGCTGAAGCTTTCAGCGCGAATATCTTCATCCACATAGTAATAATTTGCTTCTTCATTAATTTTTCCATGGTACGAAATTGTTATTTCTTTTTTCATTTCCGGCTGCAAAGGTTTATCGGGAGATACGGTAAGGATATGCAGATTCCGTTCAAAACGCAACTCACTTCCATTGCTTGTTATTCCGGAGATTGCCAAACCCGGATTCAAAGTAAAAAGAAACTTTTCAATTGGTCTGTCCGATTTGTTAATAACCTCCAATATGGCGTCAATCGATACTTCGAGACCCGTATGATTTAATTCAATATCTGTCGACACAATGGAGATATTTTCGGCTTCAGCATAAATGTCGTTCAAGCGGGACATTTTTAAACGGAGTTCTTTAGCATCGTTTATTTCGGATAGGTACGACATCCCAAGAAGAACCGCTGCGGCATAGCACACTGCGGAAATAAGTATCGACGCTTTGTGCATTAACCGGGACTGCAGTGGTCTGGGAATCAGTAAAACTGCGGTGAAAACGAACCCTATACCTAAAACAAAGTAAATCGTTCTTTGGATAATAATCATGTTTAAATCGCCAAAACCTACAAAGTCGGAGTAAAGGAACGGAAGGCTCAATGCAATATAATCCAATAAATGATAAAATCTATTGTTTAGAAAAAATATAGTTATCAAGCAATAACCAATCAATACTACAATTGTCACCGCCTGGTTTTTCATAATGGTCATCAACAATACAGTCAATCCTATTACAAAGACAAGTGTGGGGATATTCAGGAGCAGCGGGTAAAGTATGTAAGCTTCTGTAACAACGGGGACATTTGCAAAGAACACGTTGAATAGCAATGCAATACCGGCAACAAAAATGTTTAAACCAAGGAATACGGTAAAAAGACCGATGACTTTTCCGATAATGTAAGAAGCGTTTGTCATCGACCTCATATAGATTACGTCGGTAGAATCGAATTTGTCATCGTTTTTCAAGAAATCGGATGCAGTAAATATGCAGATTATTGCTTGAAAAAGGTTGAGTAAAAGTAGGTTCATATAAGGAATTCCCGATGGGATACCATAGTACATCCACTTCGAAGATTGTGGGAAAACAAAAAACGCTATATCGAGAAGAACTATAATAATTAATGCGAGGGATGCAAATATCCTGAAGAGCCAGCTTCTCAGGAGGGTTTTTGCTTCATATCGTGCGATAACGAATAGAGGGGTCGAAAAAAGCATCTCTCACTTAATCCTGTTAAATTTGATAATAAGTTTTATTATATAAAATCTATATTGTATTTCTGCAACAACTTGAATCGTTTTCAGATAACTTTTTCATGAACAGAATTTTCCGAAGAGTGTTCAAGAAAATAAACATAGGCATGTTCGATATTTGGTTCCACAGGGATTCCTTCGAATCCCGATATATCGTTTCCCACTACCTGAACCTCATAGCCATCGGTTGTCGGTGCGCTCGAAACGACTGAGAACTTTTCTTTAAGCACGCTCAATTCGGCGTCTTGAGCCTGGATGGTCCAGACATGTCCCCTGGTTTTGCTGATCAGGTCGTCCGGTGATCCCTCGTAGGCAACCCGTCCATTATTGAGAATCGCCATGCGGTTACATGAGCTGGAAATATCTCCGACAATATGGGTCGATAAGATAATTATGATGTCTTTGAGGCTCATCTTTGACATGAGATTTCTGAATCTCAGTCTTTCAGCCGGGTCGAGACCGGTTGTTGGTTCGTCGATGATCAGTAACTTTGGGTCTCCGATCAATGCCTGCGCTATCCCGAGGCGGCGTTTCATGCCTCCGGAGAGTTTGTTTGCGTGGCGGTTTCTTGCATCGTAGAGACCAACCGTTTCAAGCATTTTTTCGATTGCCGTTCTTCTTATCTTTTTGTTCTTTAATCCTGCCAGGAGGGCAGAATAATCCAAAAATTCCCACGTCTTCAGTTTTGAAAATGTGCTGAAATTTTGGGGAAGATACCCTAATAGCTCTCTAATTTTAGAGCGGTCTTTTTTTATGTCGAGACCGCCTATTTTGACCGAACCTTTGGTAAGATCCATTAAGGTCGCCAGAATCCGCATCAGGGTTGTTTTACCGGCGCCGTTTGGACCAAGAAGACCGAACATTCCCTTTTCGATAACCAGGTCTACACCTTTTAACGCCTGGACTCCTTTGTGGTACTCCTTTATCAAGCCTTCAATTGTGATCGTCATAAGAGAGATTAATTCAATTTCGATTTATTTTTATTTTCATTTAAAATACAACTTAGGGTGATGTATCGTTCATAGTGAGGATTTGAAAGTTATGCGACAGGTGAAGAAAATTGAATAGGCGGGAATCTATAAATAGGTAAAAGCTAACTAATACCGGATGTATACATAACAAAATAACAGAGAGTCGAAACTATCTGTGGAAAAAGAAAAATGATTCGGAGAATTTACGCGATAGAACACCATAGCGGGGAGGATGAGTGACTTGTCACATAGTGATCCCTTATCACGTAACGATCACATATGCGGCGGGAAACCCACAAGGGTGTTAGCCCTGCGGTTTTCAAGACCTACTTTCTCCAGTGTAAATTAAATATAGCGCTTAATATATTTGCTGACAAGGTAAATATGCTGTCTTATATCTCCGGTTCAAAGAAAATCCGTACTAGACTTCAGAGTCGTCGGATAGGATGATCAACATCGGCACATCAAGCTTCTCGAAGGACGTGCTCTCGTGCAAGATCTCGAAAAATCGTGTCATGTCTTGAATGGAATGCTCATCTTTGAGTTCGCCGTTTTATCCAACGTATGTTTGCGCTCGAAGCATCGACAGTTCCGTGGAACCTCACACCTGGGCACAGCGGCTTAGCGGATCATCTCGGCGGGGAGTTCGGTTTCAACAACTTGACCGGCTTCCAGGGCGACGTAGTAGACTTTTGCATCCTCGCGCGTTTTCACGACCCGGCTCACCTCGTTGTCGATGAAGTAGATGCCGGAATCGTTGTCGCATGCGTAGCCGGGCTTGAGTACGCCGGAACTGATCAATCGATGATAGGTGGGTCTACGATTCGCTTCCCCGTCGTAGTGCGGCGAATGGCTTCCGCGAAGAAATCCCAGGCACTCTATTTTAGTGAGCTCCTGCGGTCTGGAGTCGGTTGTTCCCTCCTCGAACCAACAAAGTGATCCGGCGCTGGCTCCCCCCAACACGATACCGCGGTCCCAAGCCTCTCTCAGAACCTCGTCGATCCCCTGGATCTTCCAGATCGCCTGCTGATTCAGCGTATTTCCACCTGAGACTACGATCCCATCCATCGAGAGCAGCGCCTCTTCCCAGCTCTGATCCATCCTGTTGCTGTTGATAAAGCTTGCTTGCACGCTTGGAAACACATTGAGTGGAGCACAGTTCTCGTACCACCTAATGCTCCCCGACTCTCGGTCAGCCGACGCCGTCGGGAGGTAGCACAGTCGGGGACGGTCCTTACCCGTTAGTTCAGCCATGTAGCGGATGAATGTGGTCCCGAAGCCTCCGCCGGCGATCAATATCTGGCGGGACGTCTGCTTGGGAGGGGGCGCTGCTTCTGCCATTAGGACTCGTGGGCTTGTACCCAGACCAATGCCGGCTATGGCGGAAGCGGTAAGGAAGTCTCTTCTTTTCATCGTTTTGTCCTTTCAATGGTAAGATAAATATAAAAGTCAATGAAGCGGTAAGGTTATAATCTCAATAGTAGGGATA
>JADFON010000241.1 GCA_022562855.1 Candidatus Zhuqueibacterota bacterium
AATATCAAAGTGAGTGTCTTTTTACATGTAAATATATGATAAAAATATATGTATCAGACGAATATATCAAATTAAATTATGGAAGATAAGATTTCAATAAAAGGGCTATCAAAGATTTACGGAAAAGGGAGATCGAAATTTTACGCCCTTAACGATATAAATATTACTATTGGAAAGGGTATGTTTGGATTATTAGGTCCAAATGGCGCCGGAAAAACAACTATGATGAAGATTCTTGCGACTCTTCTTAAACCAAGTGAAGGGAAAATATCAATATTCGGGTATGATTTAAAGAAAGATAGAAAACATATCAGAAAACTTTTGGGTTATTTACCGCAAGAATTTGGGGTGTATGACACTCTGTATGCCGGTGAATTTCTTGATTATATTGCGCGTCTGAATGGAATAAGAGACAGAAAGAAACGTAAATCTGCGGTTGACGAGATGCTTGAGCTGACTAATCTACATAATTATACCGATAGAAAAGTCAAAACGTTTTCCGGTGGAATGGTACGGAGGCTCGGAATAGCTCAAGCATTGATCGGCTTTCCGAAACTGTTAATTGTTGATGAACCCACAACAGGGTTAGATCCTGAGGAAAGAATACGGTTTCGAAATCTCTTGTCCGAAATTAGCAGTAAAGTTACAATAATTCTCTCGACTCATATTGTGAATGATATTTCCAGCACTTGCCAGCACTTGACGATTCTCAACCTCGGTAAGGTCGTATATGCGGAAAGTCCTGAAAATTTGCTTAAAAATGCCCGTGGCAGGACCTGGATTTTGAGAATTAGACACGATGAACTGTCAGGTCTCAAGGAAAACGTCAGCGTTGTTTCCATGATTATGCAGCCTGATCACGTTGCTGTCCGGGTTGTGGCAGAAGAAGTAAATGGATTTTCGGCGGAACAGGTCGAGCCAAATCTTGAAGATGCCTATATTTACTTTATGGAGATCCAAACCGGAGCCAAACTCCACGAATATGAAGAACTGCATGCGCTTTCTTAATACAATAATGCGAACTCTTTGAAGGCTTAAAAACTTTTCAAAAATATTATAAACTAACATAAAATGATACATTTATTTTCAATAATTAAATACGAATCTTTAATGCTGTTCAGGACTTGGAAGTTCTGGATTTTAGTAATTATCGGCGCGTTTATCCCAATATTATTTAATGTCATTTTAATTATCGCTCAAAAATTAGGAGTGGACGCGGGTTGGGTAGGACTTGAGGGAGCTGGTCCTTATGTCCTATTTTATTACTATAACATTTTTCAGGTGGCTATCGTCATCTTTCTTACGGGGGACTTCAGGGAAAAAGATGTGAAAATGAAGGTTGTTGAAGTGATGAATTCACGATCGATGACAAACTTTGAGTATATATTCGGAAAATTTATTGGAATAATTGTCCCAATGATTACTCTTACCGCCGTAATTATTATCACATTGTCATTAGTAAATTATTTTGTAAACGATTTGTGGTCCTTAGGTTATTACGTCACTTATTTTCTTGTTCTAAATATTCCTGCACTTTTCTTTATTACCGCACTTTGTATTTTTGTATCCGCTCTTTTGAGAAATTCGTTTGTGGTCTTTATTGTAATAATCAGTTATACTGTTGGTACGGTCATAATATCGTACTACACTGCCTATTCAATGAATCAAATGTGGCTGTATGTTGATTATGTCGGATTTTACCTTCCATTATTTCCCTCCGATTTAGTAGGTGTATTGAATATGAACCAAATAATCATTCAGAGGATTTTCTACCTTTGCCTGGGAGGACTGTTTTTTGGATTGACGGTAGTATTGTTTTATCCAAGGCTGCATCAATCAAATTTTTGGGCAAATATGACCTCTTTTGGAAGCCTTGGGTGCGTAACTGTTGCGGGACTGATTTTTTATAATGCCTGGAATGTAGAAGTAGAAAGGCTGGAACTCCAACAAGCAATATTAAGCGAGTCATTGGACGAGACTCCCGGATCACCGTTTCGGATAACCGAATATTCGATGCACTATGAGTTGTTTAAAAATGGAATGCCGATTAAAGCAAGGGCGGAGGTAACTGTTACCAAAGAAGAAAATTCGACAAAAAACACGCTTTTATTTGTGCTCAATCCCGGTTTGAAAATTATTCGCATAAATGATGGGTCTGGAAGAAAATTAGATTATATCCAAAAAAATATCGAAATACTCGTTACACCGGCTGATAATATTAATTTTCTTGAAAGTGAAATAATTATACTTGAATACGAAGGAGACATAGATTCAAGAGTTGTTTATTTGAACCGGAAAGCAAATGACCCCGGGGAACTCAACAAACAAAACAATTCCGGTTTTATCCCCAGTGCCGTTTTTGTTAATGAAACGGTCCTATTAAACCGGGAATATTCATATCTTATACCGGAAAGTTTCTGGTATCCGCAACTGATCAATCCGTATATGTATCATTTCCCGGACAAAAAACCGGTCAAGTTTTTTACAGGAGAATGGTCGTTCGAGGTGCCCGGTGATTTAACGGCAATAGCCTCCGGATCGCTCTTTTCTGCCGATTCAATTAGTGTAAACGGTAGAATTACTTATCGATATAAGACGGAAAATCCTATAAAGAATCTCTCGTTGGTAACAGGAAAATATCAATCATATACGACAAACGTATCGGGAATCGATCTGAAGCTATTTATCAGCGAAAAACACTCCCGGATCGTTGATTTTTTTGAGGAAATCAAGGAAGATGTTAAAACTGTATTAAACGATGTTGTAAGAGGCATTAATGAAGTTACCGGGCTTGAATATCCTCATTCATCTTTGAGTTATATCGAAATCCCGATGACTTTTCAATGGTACCGGAACGAAGGAATTCGTAATGAATCGATCGTTCAGGAGAGCATGGTTCTCCTTCCGGAATTTATGGTTGCGACTACATTTAAGGAGAGATTTGATCGAGATAAACGGCAAGCTGAAAGGCGGGGAGAAAGCAAATCGGACAACGAATTAAAAAAACAGCTATTTATAGACCTTATTGTTAACCAAATGTTTGGTACAAACCAGGTTTGGAATCCAGGTCGCAATCTCAGACCGACGCCGGTCGCAAATCTCTGGTCCCGGAGAGTAAATTTTGTAGGTGAGTTGTACCCGGTTTTCGAGCACTATTTTGACAGATTTTTGCAGGAGCTAATAGCAAACGAAATCAATTTTTTTGTAACGAATCAACCTGACCGAATCAGGTTCGAGGATGTCGGAAACGGATTTAACTGGAGTGCGTGGCAGTTCGAAAGAACATATGGAGTTAATATCGATACTATGTACCGGTACGTCAGAACAGTCCCACTTAGCGAAATGAGACCAAGTTCCGAAAACGAGATTTATCACGGTATGATGATGTTTAAAGGAGCTAAAATTAATTATATTCTAAAGGAAGTAATTACAACCGAAAAGTATAAAGAAGTACTACAGAGATTTATAAGTGAATACGCATATAAAACAGCGACGGTTCAGGATTTTCAGAGAATATGCGAGGAAGTTCATGGAGAATCACTTGACTGGTTTTTCAGTAATTGGCTGAACGGCACTGCTTTCCCGGGATATGAGATCACCGCATTTGACACCTACAAATTAAGAGGCGGCAGCCGGGGTGTGCAATATTTAGTAGAATTGAGAGTAAGAAACAGTGAAAAAGACGCCGGTTTTCTTGGAGTTACATTAAAATTGGGTGACGACCAGGTTGTCAAAAGAAGCCCGATCAAAGGATTCGAAGAACTGCAATTCAGTTTTTTAGTAGAGGACTATCCCGAGGAAATTACCGTAAACCCGATTTTTTCCCAGAATCAAAGTACATTGAGCCGGAAAGTGCATGTTCCCGATGATTTTGAGACCCGTCCGGTTCGTGATGGAGTAAGAGCGGTTAATTCCGTGGATATTGCGAATGAAGGAATAATAATCGACGATCTTGATCCTGGGTTTTCGATACTCAATCTCGTCCCGCAACAGTATTTCAGACCGCAAAGTGAACGGGTCGATTGGCGGGTACAGACAAATTCAGGCGCTTACGGGAAATACAAAAATACCTACCGGAGAAAAAACAAAGGTTCGGGGCAGATACTCGCACAATGGAAAACCGATCTTCCGGAACCGGGAGTATACGACGTCCAGGTATATCTCTTCAAAGGAGAAGGAAACACAAAGACTTGGTTAGAGAGAAATGTTGCCACCGAGTTTAAATATACGGTCAATCATGGA
>JADFON010000242.1 GCA_022562855.1 Candidatus Zhuqueibacterota bacterium
ACCAATTTGTTCTTGTGTTCTATTACTCTTCTGTTCAGATCATTCGTCATTCCGGTATACATTACGGAATGGTGTTTGTTAGCCATTATATAGACATAGAATTGCTTGTTCGAAATATGTGCCATACACGTTACTATTCAGGATATTGTTAGGTAGAGATTGCCCCTTTCGCGTAGCGACCACTATTGTAGCGGGACTAATGACAGTGATGTAATAATATTAAAACGATCAGGCACATCTACAATGAAAAAAGATAGGTCAGTTTTAGAACTCCGGCTCGGCTTATTAATGAGTTTTCGCGAAAATTTAAACCGTCGTTGAAATTGTACCCGGTGTTAAAAACGATGAACAGATCGCTTCCGGGTGTGTGGATCCAATCGATGCGAATATTCGACCGGAAATTCTTGGACACGTTGTCATATTGTATGAGAGCGTTACCAAATAGTTTTCTTCCGGTTGCCGCCAGCAATCTAATGCTAAAAATAGAGGTTGTAAAATCACCGTTATCATATGGCAGTGATATGATAGTACTGCGTATCGAGCTTTCTACTGAAAAATGGCTTGTAAATTTGTAATTTGTGTTGGTAGCAATGACAGTTCTATTCCCGCCGAAGTATTTTCCTGTCTCTATAGAAGCAGTACCCCACAGTTTTCTGCGCCGGTTCAAGGTTAAATTCAGACTGGCGTCAACAAATTCATAGGTATCTGCGGGAATAGTCGTAATCCCCGGTCTTATATTAAAGGATCCTTCAAGAACTTCCTTATTCCACCCGATATTCAACCGCAGGCGGTCGCCCGATTCAAGAAATGCCTGGTTGGAGGAGGAGAAACTTTCCGATTGCAAATCTCCGTTCTGACCCTGGATGCGTGAATAGTTCATACCGAATGTGAGTTGTCTGATCAGGTCGTCGCTACCACCGATCCTGGGAGAATATGAGGTGTTTCCCGTATACTGTACTACATTTCTTCTTCGGACAAACCCGAGAGCCGGGTCGAAATTTGCACCGACATTGGTGTAACCCATTCCGAAACCGTACAGGTCGTTGGCAATACTCAGGTTGGCGCTTCCTGCAGCGCTTCCGTTCAATTCGTCACTGCTCCAAACATTCGAGAACCAGGCATTAAACGAACTGCGTGTAAGAAACCGGTGCGCAATGTCCAATCCTGCCACCCGGTTATGAAAGCCGCTGCCACCTTCGTTCCCCTGAAAATTGGTAAATATCCCTCCAACCGTAGTTCTCGGTCTCAGGTCTGTCCTGATTCTCACGACTGCATTGTTCGCTCCGGGCATTTCGCTGCTGTCGTCAGTTTGAATATTGAGCAGACCAAGCGAAAATCTCCCGGCTTGTCCGGTCAACCGTGCACCGGCAAGTATGTCGTTCCTTAAACCAATCCGTCTGCTGAAAAAGGTCTGAGTACTCCTCTGTGCTCCGAAGTCGAATAACCCGGCGCGCTCAAGGAAAAAATCTCTTTTTTCCGGAAAAAAGAGGCTGAATCTCGTTAAATTTATCTGGATATTGTCCTCCTCAACCTGAGCAAAGTCAGTGTTCAACGTTGCGTCGAGCGTCAGGTTGGGGGTGATCCCGTATTTTACATCGATTCCTATGTCCCCGGTCGTCGTCGCGCCATCTCCGCCGGATGCTATTTTTTGCGCCCCGCCAAGCGCATACGGTTTGACCTGTATATTTCTTCCGGGTTTTATATCCCTGAGCCCAATCAGGTTACCGTACTGCGACACCTGTACAAGACCCCCGCGGAAGTCGCGGTCTAAAGGGGGCCAAAAAACCTCTTCGTTCTTTCTCCTGATAGAACGGTAAAAAGCAACCGCCATTTCAGGCTCATCATCTTTACTGAACCGGATCGTTGTAAACGGTATCGCAATTTCGAGAACCCAACCATAATCGGTAATGTTTCCCTCGCTCATATACACGCCGTCCCATGACCAGTTTTGCCCGCTTTCATCGGTCACAAGAGCGTCGTCCTGTGTGCCGTAGGAGTTTATCTCGAATATATATGAGTTTCGTTTATCCCGGTAGGTGTCAAGACCGATGATTATACGGTCGTCCTGATCGATCCATCCGCCGCGTTTCAGTACCGATCTTATTATTTTTGAAGGCTCCGAGTCGTACATTGTCATCCCGAAATAGAGGTTCTTATCGTCATACGCAATACGGACTTCCGTTTTTTCGGTCGGTTCGGCTCCTTCGTTCGGCTCTCTTTGTTTAAATCCGTCTATTACAGGAAGCGTTTGCCAGAACGGTTCATCAAGAACGCCGTCGATGACCGGGCTGTCATGTATCAAGGTAGCAATAGCTTCTAAAGTACCATTGGCGCTTTGTGCAAAAACCGGCTCGTTCGCAGTCACCGATCCAAATGCAATTATTAGCAGCAAACTTACGGCAGCAGGTCTAATCATAGTATCCTTCCGTTTTAGAAATAGTAAATTCCATCCGTTGTGTTAATAGAGTAAATTTTTTCAAAACTACACAAGTTGTTTAATAACAAACTGTTAGTTTTGATCATAGTGTCATTTTCCCGCCTGCGTAAGCGGTCGCTACGTAATGCGGGATCACTACGCGACGAGCGTAGTCTCCGAAAAGCGGAGCCGCGTCAGCGGCAAGCCCAATTGCGGGGCCACATAGTGGCAGGCAGGCCCAATTGCGGGGCAGGCAGACTGAGAGATCTTTAAAGCGAGATTTCTTCCCGCCAAGGCGGAATCGAACTGACATGATAGGTTAGTGCGAACCATAATAAACTTGCTCATCTTGAATCAACTCAAATAGCAAAAAGCGAAAATTCCTGCAAACCGTTTATCGGGATTCAAAATCATCAATTAAAAAGTAATACGTCACTCAAAACTTTTTTGTTCCCCTATCCCGTTTCACATCTTATCGTTATTACTCAAAACACTCGAAAAAGTTACATTAATTGAATCGAATCAAAAAAGTTATGACGATTTTCACTTAAAACCTAATCATTTTTGACGCTGAACAAACGGTGGGAAACGCATGTAATTTTCTTCGTTTCGTTGAAGCTTCGCCTTGTTTCAGCCTTTTTCGGTGTTTATGTTTTCTATTTTTTCAACGGTATTTCGACGTCTTCGCCCCAGATATAGTGTGCGAACCACTGCCAGTTATGCCAATTCGCAGCGAGTTGTTCTTTCGGTTTGCTAATCCCGTGTCCAAAACCTTTATACACAATTAACTTTGTTTCAACCCCGACGTCCCGCAGACCCTGGAGCATTTCATAGGCATTTGGGATCGGCACACGCCTGTCAAATTCGCCATGCTGGATCAGAGTCGGCGTCTGTGCGTTCTTTATATTGGTCATAGGCGAGGTTTTCGCATAAATTTCCGGATCGTCCCACGGCGTCGCTTTGAGATACTGTCTTGTGAATGGGTGGATGTCGGTATTTACGTAATAGGTTACCCAGTTGGAAATCCCGGCTCCCATCGAAATTGCTTTGAATTTCTTTGAATTGGTCGACAGGAACGACGAAATATAGCCGCCCTGGCTCCAGCCCATAGCTCCAACCCGGTCCCGGTCGGCAATGCCTTCATCGATAAGATAATCGACCCCGGATTCTACATCCCACGCGTCACCCACACCGAGATTCCGGACGTTTAGCTCCCTGAATTTTTCCCCGTATCCCGCTGAACCGCGGTAATTAGGCTGCAATATTACTGCGCCTTTATTCAGCCATTGAAGAAGCGGGTAGACTGTTCCGGATACAAGAGAGGGACGCGATGTACCCGTCGGACCTCCATGAATGACAACAAGGAGCGGATATCTGCGGTTCGGATCGTAATTCGAGGGCTTCCATAACACTCCCTCTATCTCCGCTCCATCTTTGCTTTTCCACTGCACGACTTCCCGTGTTCCTACATCCCAGTCAGAGATTTGTCCGGTCATATTCGTAACGGCTGCCGGTTGGTAATCGGTCATCGAGGTTTTGTATATTTCGGGGAGCGACGTTCTGTCGTAGGCAAGAATCGCAGCCGTATTATTGTTCCAGGAAAAACTAACACTGTTGATATTTTCCGGTTTATCTGCAACGATCCTGTACGAACCGTTGTCGGGATCAAGAACAAAAAGAGAACGCGCAGTTTTCCGGCTCGCAATAAAATATATTCACTCTTCAGTCCATTTGACCGCACTTGGATTTTCATCGAATGTCCGGGTAAGAACAGCGATA
>JADFON010000243.1 GCA_022562855.1 Candidatus Zhuqueibacterota bacterium
TTCATTTAATGCCGTGTTACTGGTGCCAACGGGTATCGGCGCGGAAATAGGGGGACATGCAGGCGATGCAACGCCGGTGGTGCGGCTTTTGGCTTCTGTGTGCGATACGCTGATAACTCATCCGAATACGGTCAATGCGTCCGATATAAACGAGATTCCCGAGAACGGTCTGTATGCGGAAGGCAGTATTATCTGCCGGTTGATAATGGGGACGATCGGTCTGCAGCCGGTGCGCAGAAACCGTGTCCTGGTTGTTATCGACAAACACGAAGATGAAAAATATGTGCATGCCACGGTAAATTCTGTCAATGGAGCACGGGCTTCATGCGGTTTTTCCTGCCCCCGCATTGTTCAGCTCGACCCCCCTGTCGTCATGAAATCTGCATACACCAAGTCAGGAAGAGCTTCGGGAAGAGTGGACGGTATGAAAAACCTGTTTGAGGTTTTGGATAAATACAGGGATGAATATGATGCAGTGGCGCTTTCGTCGGTAATAAGAGTCCCGCTTGATTTCCATATGGATTATTTCACGAGCAAAGGAGACATGGTCAATCCGTGGGGCGGGGTAGAGGCACTATTAACCCATACTGTTTCTCATTTGTACAATGTTCCTTCAGCCCATTCGCCAATGTTTGAATCGGATACAACGGCAAACATCGAACCGGGAATAGTCGATCCTCGAATGGCGCCGGAAGCGGTTTCAATGACTTTTATACAGTGTATTTTAAAAGGACTTCACAAATCTCCCCTGATTGTGGACAATCCCGGACCCGGCGGCGGTAAAGGCATTTTCACTGCCGGGGACATATCCTGCCTGATAATTCCCGACGGATGTCTTGGTCTGCCGACGCTCGCCGCACTGGAACAGGGGATTACGGTTGTTGCTGTTCGGGAAAACCGGAATAAGATGGACAACGATCTGTCCGCGCTGCCATGGAAACCGGGGCAGTTTTACATTGTCGATAATTACTGGGAAGCTGTTGGAGTAATGAGCGCAATCAAGTCGGGTGTTGCACCGGAATCTGTAAGAAGACCGTTTGGTGAAACAGTCATAACAGTGCACGGTAAAAAGGAACCTGATAAGAAATCGAGAGAAGAAATCGTTACTAAAGAGGTTTCCACGTAGTGACTATTTACGTGATGGGAAGATATGCTTTATCCCGAATCTTCGGGATAGATTTTTCCCGGCACATGTATACCTGAGGAGAAAACTCGAACCAAGAAGAGAGAATTTAGCTGTCGAAGGTGTTCTTTCCCGTTAGGGACTGCTATTCGCAGCACCTTCGACAATGTTTACCTCTTTCAGCAGAGTGAAGAACATCCCGCTGAGCACAGAATCATAATAATTATAAATTGCTCAAATAAAGTAGGAGCAAGGTATAATTTGCAGTGTTTCTATTTTTCACTGTTTTTCAGCCTCCGGCTGACCCGCCTTCGGCGGACATTGCTTCCTCGAATCTTTTCCAGTCAAATCCCCTATTGGCAATAATCGAGATGAGGTCGTTATCGGTTATGACTGTATCGAGGGGGGGGCATGTTGCAGGCTCTCCATTCTGCACCAGCGCAAAAACGTTCACGTAATCTCCAAGTTTCTCGGACGCGTTGAGCGCGCTGTGTTGAAATTCTTTCCAGGTTAATCCCTTTGTGGACGTTGGTACCACAGTCTGCGGGTTTGATCCTTTTGTATTTGCGAGGAGTTTTTGTATGATTGGAGCTGAATACTGGTCTTGAGATTCCTGTACTAATGCAAGAATCGAAAGCGATTCCAGAACCGGCGTGGATGGGAGACCTTTAAACATCCATTCGTTGCTTTGCTTTACGAGAATATGAACGATCCTCGTCGACGATTTCCCTACAAACTGTGAAACCAGATCAACAATGGTTTTTGTCCCCGCATCGGAGTCGGGATTAAACGGTTCACCCGGAAAAATAATGACCACTTTATTATTTTCGACGTTCGACCTCTTGTAGGTATCTTTATCAACAAGCGACCCCTTGACGAAATGGACGTTTTTACGTTCGCGGATAATCGTGGGCAGTTCGTCGATCTTATTGTCTACAATGCATATTCCCACATTATCCTCGGTAAATCGTACTTCCTCGATAAATCTGTCAACGAGATGAGGTTCGGGAAAGTTGAATATAACGTAACCGTTTTTTACAGGATTATCCATAAGACCGAGTCTCCTCCTTTCTTTTGCATGAATAAGATACTCGATAAGGGCGCCTCCCATTGCCGCGTAAAGCGCTATAGCCATAAAACTGAAAATCATTATAAAAGTTTGCGATATCGGATTTACAACAGCCGTATCGCCATATCCCACCGTCGTATATGTCTGCCACACCTGCCACATGGAAGTAAGCCATGAATATTCCTCAAAATATTTGAGTAAAACAGTTAAAACGGCAAAGCATAATACGTACATTTCGATAACGGAAATGAGCAAAATCAATGCTCTGTCCCGCTGGATCAATCTTTTTAGTTTTTGTGGATATATGGGGAAAATCATTACTTCGGATTTGGTAAGTTGGAAAGCAATATCCTGGTTTTATTTGAAGCTGAATTTTAATTCAAGAAGAAAATCTTTTTCTGAGATAATGCCACGCAAAGTAGATAACAAAAACAATAACTCCAATTTGAATAACCCACCAGATTAAGGTCCATAAAATACCGGTGACAAACCATAAAACAAAAAACAAGATTATCAAAATTCCGGCAATTTTTGCAATATCCATTCCAGCCATTGTCACTCCATAAAATAATAGTTATAGTGCGAGCCATCCCTAGACGGGACGGGTAAAATATCGTACTTTTGAATATTACGCTTTGCACTTGATTATTGCAAGTTATTTTTTGGGATACTGGTTTTTTTAACTATGGATAAAGTGTAGTACTTTATCTTTAAGTTTCCAAACAGCGAGCAATATTATTTCTTCTGACCGAGATAATAAAATCATGTATCATTCCTTATGTTTTTCATATAAAATGCAATTTGAACGTCTATGTTCCAAAATGTTTTAAATTTTGTGAAAATTGTACATAATAGTTTATTTTGATATCGCAATACCTACATGTTTGTTGATTTTTAATGACATAATTTTCAAGGAACAATCCATATACCGAGACGTATAATAATCCAAATTTACCGGTCGGGTGAAATAATTTTAAAAACGAAAAATGGAGGATTTTTCATGAAAATCGTAACCATAATGTCATTCTTTCTTTTTGGAATTATGTCATGCACAGGTTCGAATAGTAGCATAGAAAACGGTGCAGATGTTGAAAAAATTCGTGAGTTGATCAGAAAAACTACCGAAGCAAACAACAATGGTGATGTAGATGGATGGGTCAATCTCTTTGATGAAAACGCTGTTTATATGACCGGTGGACAGCCAGAGGTTACCACAAGGCAAGGGCTTGAAGATATTGCGCGGACAGGATTTAGCAGCGGAAAAACCGACATTGTAATTTCACCGGATGAAATCGAGGTGTTTGGAGATTGGGCTTTTGCACGTTCACAAGTAACAGGAACATTTACTCCAATAAATGATGAAACTCCTTTTCCGGTCGATATGAAGCAAATTGTTATTTACCGGCGTCAGTCTGATGGAAACTGGAAAATCGCACGTTTAATTGGAA
This sequence comes from Candidatus Zhuqueibacterota bacterium, assembly GCA_022562855.1. GTDB lineage: Bacteria > SM23-31 > SM23-31 > SM23-31 > SM23-31 > JADFON01. The sequence goes on from JADFON010000243.1 coordinate 3,641, forward strand.
ACAGTAACAAGTAATAATTTGCTGATGCTGAATCACTTTATGAATTAAGCAACGCATCTCACAACTTCAAATGTCATTTCAATTTAAACAATCTTTGGGCGTTGCCCCTGACTATTTTTTGAAAATCCTGTTCATTTAAGCGGGATTTTAGAATATTGACAAGTTCTTCATATTTTTCATAGTGTTCTTTTCCGTAGTATGTCGCATCCGTGCCGAATAGCACTCTATTAGCCCCTAATTCGCTGACCGCTTTCATTACCGCTTCCGGGTCCATTTGCGCGGTTTCAATATACAGATCGGCATCTCCGTATTCTATCGCCGCTTTTACTATGTTTATCGCTCTTTCATGAGGCCCAAGAAATCCGGTGTGGTAAAGGATTATTTTTACATTCGGATGGCGTTTAGCAATTTCGTAAATTTTTTGCGGATCGGAATTCGAACCTTCACCGCCCGAATGATAAACCGCCGGGATATCGTACTTTTCGCAAAGCTCGAGATAGGTTTCCGCATTGGGTAAATCAACTTCAAAGTTATTGAATTCC
>JADFON010000244.1 GCA_022562855.1 Candidatus Zhuqueibacterota bacterium
GAAACGTCGAACTAGCAAAGAATTTTACAAACTGGATGTATTCTATTATGAAACCCTATATCGGCGGAACTATACTCGAAGTAGGCAGCGGCATCGGTGCGTTTTCTTGAGAAAACTTGGCATTTCATTGATCGTCATTCTCGAAAAGTGAAATTATAGCAGTTATTACAGATTCAGGGCGAAACGGAAAGATTAGTGAAGACATTTAGTACAATAATCCAGTCTTTTGTTCGAAAACACAAAACCCTGTCGGTTTATTTGCTATTCTTATTTCTGTATCTTGCAATTTCCAGCGGGCATATTGGCGGGGACGGTTTATGGATATACTTCACAGCAGAAAGCCTGCTGTTTGACGGTGATTTTGATTTGAGTAATGTCAAAGAAGATTTTGGCGTTACCGAGTTACAAGAAAATTATCGTACCCTTCAAGATACGATTATTGCAAACAGGGATGCGGGAATCAACGAATTATATTCCCAGTATGGACTATTAATGATATTGGTATATGCCCTGTTTTACAGCATTGGTCATCTTGTATCTTTCGTAATACCAGTGGTCGGACATGATTATGTTACGATTTATTTCGTATCTCTGGTTAACATTTTTATTACAGCGTTAACCTCAGTTTACCTGTACCGCTTTGCATTAGAAATTACCGGTAGTGAGAAACGGTCGCTCCTTCTTGCTGCCGTTTTCGGTTTTGGTACGTTTGTTGCCGATTTTGCTATAAAGTCGGGTTTCAGCGAACCGATGCACGGATTGACTTTTTTTGCCTCTTTTTATCACGTATATCGGTTTAAACAAACCGGGAATTCAACGCATATCCTTTTTAGTGGTCTTTTTGCAGCCGCATCTGTATTGACAAAATTTTACAGCGTAATTGGCATAGGAATTATCAGTTTGTATCTACTTCGGGTAGTTTTCGATGGAAGTGCAAAAATTCAAATTCAAAACAGTCAAATTGCGCGCAGATTGTCTTTGATCGCCTTTTACGTAACACCGATATTTATTGGGATAGCGCTGTTAATAGGATTCAATTATCTTCGATACGGGACATTATTTGATCAGACGTATTCAGATATGTATTCTCAGAATTCACTTTTTGATTTCAGAATAGTACATGTTATCGCCCGTGCATTTAATTTACTGATTAGCCCTGGAAAGGGTCTTCTTATATTTGCTCCCATTTTATTTCTGGGTTTCAGCGGGCTAAAGGAGTTCTTTCGAACGCACCGTGATGAAGCTGCGTTGTGCGCGTTGGTTTCTACGGCTTTTTTTCTGTTTTTTTCCTGCTTCATTTATTGGCACGGAGACTGGTCATGGGGTCCGCGATACCTGTATATTATAATCCCGTTTTTGATTTTACCTATTAGTACTTTGCTTGCAGAAAAAACGTATCTTACCTGGCAAAAAAGTGTGAAATTTTTGTTTGTAATCGGTATTTTAATACAATTGCCAAGTATTTTGTTAAACAATGGAGATTTTATCCGCTTTTCGCAATATGCCGGATTTGAGCGATACAGGCACACTCTTCCACAGTATTCACCGGTAGTTGTAGGCTATGTGCGTATTGCCTCAGCTCTCAAAAGAAATTTATCCGGAGAATCTATTGATTATCCGGTTATCTACCTTGACATAAACGAATCCAGGTTTTATGTAGCCGATGAATTCGCGGAGGGAGAAGATAAAACGACCAGAGTAAATGTTTCGTTAAAAGGCTATGACAGGTTTGACATCTGGATGGTAAATGCATGGCGTGTGGTTCAGGGCAGGCTTGTAGCAAAATATGCGCTGCTTCTGGTTTCAATGCTGTCGATTTCTGTACCTGTAATTTGGTATTTATTACTAAGGAAAAATCTTGAATGACCGGGTGAAAATTTTATAAATTTGTTTACCGGCTACGAATCATCATATACTTAGAAATAGCATTTATGATCAAAAAAATCGACCCACATATCTCGTGCATTATCTGCGGGGACAGTCATCTTGAATATGAATTCATGGTTGAAAACCATCCATTGGTCAGATGTCAAAATTGCAATTTTTTGTTTCTAAATCCTCCTCCTCCGCAAAGGGATACAGATGATGTTCTTTCTCCCGTTGCTTTTGTGCCTGATAGAAAATTTGATGATGATCAACTATACAGGAGCGCAAAAACGAATCTTGAAAGACTACAGAAATACAAAGTAAATACAGGTAGTAGAATTTTAGAACTTGGCGAACATGACAGTATTTTTAAACGGACCGCGGAGAAAATGGGGTTTGACTTAACAAGCTTTATCACGACCCGCAATACGGTAGAAAACAAGAATAATCTGTCGAATGAACCCGCTGCTCCGGATCAAAACAGGAATGACCGGGATTCGTTAGTTGAAAGTTATGATGCTTTTGTACTGCGGGTTTCTCTGCACTTTTATCACGATCCTATTCAGACACTTTTAAAAATTCGGAGTCTGCTAAAACCCGGCGGAATACTGTTTCTTACCGAACAGCCGCTTGTCAGCATGTCTTCAAAGACTATGAGAAATAATTCGTTTGATTTCATTTCTTCCTTCCTCAATTATTTTGATTTTCATACGATCCGGGTTGCGTTACTAAAATCGGGATTCGCGAATATTCACATTGAACCGGTGGATCCCCGCAGAAAAGCGGATCATAAAAATTCCGGTTATGTGCGTGTGCTGTGCCGCACAGTCGATATCCGAAAACCTCCGCTTCTCTCGGTAATAGTACCCGTATACAATGAAAAACCGACCTTTTCGATTATGATGGACCAGCTGCTAAAAAAGGATATAAAGGGTTTGGAAAAAGAAATCATTATAGTTGAAAGCAACTCTTCAGATGGGACGAAAGACGACGTTGATAGATATAAAAATATACCGGGTGTGACCGTCATTTATGAAGATAAACCGCGAGGAAAAGGGCATGCCGTTCGTACTGGCTTCAAGCATGCGAAGGGGGATTATTTTATTATACAGGATGGCGATCTTGAATACGACATTAACGATTATGAATTATTGCTTGAACCTCTCCTCTCCGGGAAAGCGGTATTCGTTTTGGGAAGCAGACATGGTGAAAGCTGGAAAATAAGAAAGTACAAAAAGATTTTTTTACCGTACATAATGAATTTAGCCCACTGGGCGTTGGTCGGCATAATGAATATATTTTACCGCCAGTCGATGTCCGACCCGTTCACCATGTACAAGGTTTTTCATCGCGATTGTTTGTATGGTTTGCAGTTTGAATGCGATCGTTTTAATTTCGATATCGAGCTTGTCTGTAAACTTCTCAGAAAAGGATATACGCCGTATGAGGTAACGGTCAATTATAAATCGCGCCATTTCTCAGAGGGAAAAAAGGTAAAATTTTTCCGTGATCCTCCTACATGGATAAAAGCTATAATTAAATATCGAATTGTTCAGGTCTATTTCCCTTTTATGAATCCGAAAGGCAAGGAAGTTTAAGTGGAATCAAAGCAGCTAATATTGATCACAGGCGGGTCAAGTGGAATCGGCAAACATCTCGCTTCCGAATATTTGAAGCAGGGCGCTTCGGTTATTATAATCGCTGATGGTAAAGAAAAATTACAGGAAGCGCACGATGATTTGAAAAATATATCTGATAGGATCCGGTCATACGTTTGTGACGTGGGAGACTCAAAAGCAGTACGCGATACAGTAGAACTGATACTCAAGGAGATGGGATGTCCGGACATCCTGGTAAATAATGCAGGTTTTGCCACCTACAGGACTTTTGACCAGACGCCGTATGATGAAATGGAAAGACTGGTTCAGGTAAATTTGACCGGTGTTTTGCGATTCATCAAGTGTTTTTTGCCGGATATGATGGAGCGAAAATCGGGTCATATTGTCAATGTATCTTCAATAGGGGGAGTTATTCCCATTACACCATGTGCGATATATGGGTCTTCAAAATATGGTTTGGTAGGGATTTCATATACATTAAGATATGAGCTTATGGACTATAATATAAAGATACACTTGATTTGTCCCGGAAGAGTAGACACACCGTTTTTTGATCATGAAACTTTTCGTAACAGGACTACCCGTAGCGAGATGAAAAAATTCATACCGGTCGAGAAAGTACCGAAGGCGATCATGAAGGCTGTTGAAATAGACAGGTCTTTTACAGTAATTCAAAATTATTACGGTGTTATA
>JADFON010000245.1 GCA_022562855.1 Candidatus Zhuqueibacterota bacterium
CTCTTGTATGGCGGTTACGATCGCTCGCGTGGCGTTTATCCGGCTGTTATAAAGTCGGTCTTTTTGGGCTTTCGACCATCTTTTTCCGACAAGAGGTTCACCGGCAAGGTTGATAACCGCATCGATCTCCCCGCATTGCTTTGTCCAATCATTTAGTTCAAAATTTTCCATTTTCGGAGTAGATTGAGATAAATCCCACTGAACGATATGACTTCTCGCATGAACTTTCGCAAACGCGGTTTCTTTGTTCCTTGTAAGCGCCGCTACTGCATATCCACTTGAAAGCAGGTGTGCACAAAGCGGTCGTCCGATTGTTCCGGTGGCGCCGGTGACTAATATCTTCATAATTTTATATCGAAATATTTAAATATAACAAAACTATTGATTAAAAAAAAGTCCGTCCTGCATTACGGCGCGCAGGACGGACTAATATCTCAAAAGGAAAGACCGCAAATCATTACTCGTAGGTACGTGTGGAAATCCTGCTCTTGAAAGTATCTAAATCGATTGATCCTCTCGAATATTCAAGGATGTCCCTGTACTTGGCATTGAACATAAGGTTTACAGGACCGCGGGATGTACCCCAATACCCGCTTGAAGATGAGAATAGGATCGTGACGTTCTCATCACCCTGAACTTCACGAAGTGTGTGTCCGTAGTCACCGATAACCTCTGCCATAACCTCAATAAGTTCTTTGATATATTCCTGGTTCCGTTTTGTCTTTTCGACATCCGATTCCCTGACAGCCGCAATGTCTGCGATCTGGGAGACTATTATCTGTCTTTCTAATTCATCGAGTCTTAAATCAAATACTTCTCGATTAGCAATTGCCAGACCGTCGGAAACATCGGCTATAACCGGCACAATACCCGGCATATAAACTCTGATTCCCGATTTTACGGTAAACAGAACCCCGTAATTCTCGAGATACGTTCCCTGCAGTGAACCGGAACTGAGCCGTCTGCCGAATTTATTTTCAAGCGCAGCCCTGATAATAACGTTCATGATCCTGATGTCGTTATCCATTGCGGGGGTGACATAGGGGTCGTCTTTTGACAGCAGTGGTGAAAAGTTAATCGAATTCCTGAACTGCTCCAGGTTTCCGGCGTTGTCGACGTCCGATTTTCTTACGGTCATAATGAAGGGCGACGCTTCAAACGTTTCCTGCTCCTCCGACTGCCGTCCCACGAGCCTGGTCCGTATTAAGCCTTCAAATACTCCAGCTCCAGAAGTGGAAAACGTTAAAATGTTCGAGGAGGATACCGGCATATTTGCCACAAGAGTGATGACGTCACTGGGTCTTAACTGCTTTATCAACCCCGCGTAAGAGAAAAGAAAATCCTCAAGATCTTCACGCAAGGTTTCGTAACTTGTACGTGCGGTTTCCGCTTTTTCACCCCTGTAAAACAGATTGCTTGAGCCGGAAAACGGCAGCATAAAAATAACGCCGTAATTGTCAAGATAGACTCCCTTTGGCGCCTGTGATCTGAAATGCAGCCGGATTGTCCTGTCGGACATGATCGTTTCTACCACTTTTTCCATGATCTGCAGGTCTTTGTCCATCTTCTCATAGTCGATGGTTGTCTGCGCCTTTGCTGACGGAACAACAGCGGCAACCGTTAACAATAATACGACTGCTGCGATCTTTTTTAATACGGTACTTCTCATAATGACCTCCTTGATAAATAAAAAAATGTCGTTATTATTTTCTGTAGGGGCGGTTCGCGAACCGCCCTTACTTTTAAAATTCAACAATCTTCGACCGGTTTTTCAGTTCAGATAAAGATATTTTTCCGATTCCATAATCCTGAGATCGCTGTGCATCCGTGAATAGTCGACGTCGCTTTGAGCCAGTACATTGCCTGCCGGCGTCAAAAGAAAGTACAATGAGAATACTATCAAACATGCTTTTATAATCGATTTTTCCATTGATTCCTCAATGTGAAGATTACTAAGTTGTATAAAATTTATTTTTTGATTTCTACAGTCTGTAACGCAAGCATTACATCCTGGTATACTATGTCCTTGACGTCTTCGAAACGTCTGTCATTGATTTCATAAAACGCCTGCAAGCTGTATCCGACTCTTTCCAGGTCTTGCCTGACGAGATAATCACGGTTATCCATTTCCATTATAATTGCGGAGACTAACTGGTTAAAATCATCGCGCTGACGCATGTCCTGCTCATCAAGCCTGTTCTGTACAATTACATCGATAAGATTTTGAGACAATTGGAGTTGCTCTAAAAGAAGTTCCTCATTTGCGCCGCCGGTTTTCTTGCCAAAAACAGATGTGGATATTCCGAAGGACCCGGTATCGGCGTCGTAGTTTGCCTCAAAGTTTGTAAATGAAAACATTATAAAAACAGCCGCAAAACCATAAGCGACAGACTTTGCTGGGTGAAGTTTTTCCGGGAAGATCGCATGGATTATATCCTTGATTTTCTCCGTCCAGGCTGCTTTTTCGGCTACAAACACCATGTTGAGTTTTGGGTCGGGAACCTCCCATTTTCTCAGCGTAGCCGATGTTAACTTCAACTCCTCTAATACCGTTTCACATTCTTCACACTTTGCAAGATGCAGTTCGAATTGTTTCCGGCTCGCTTCATTTAATTCGTCATAATAATAATCAAGCAGCTCTGATTGTTTTTTATCACACTTCATTGAAAATTACCTCCCTGTCTATATTAAGCTTTTTTAGTATTTTTTGCATTTGTGTCAGACCGTAATACATACGCGATTTAACGGTATTGATGGGGACGTTCAGCATCTCGGCGATCTCGGCGAATTTGAATCCCTCATACTCTTTCATGATGATTACGATTCTCTGTTCCTCCGGCAGACGCGTCAGGGTTCGTTTGATGATGTTACCCAGGTCTTGTTGATTGAGGATGTCCATCGGGTTGTTCCGGTCTGTTATACCGTTGCTCGAATAAAGATGCTCTCCTTCATTTTGAATAACCTCATCGCTCAGTTCCGTATGACGTTTTCTGCTGTTTTGTTTCAGGTTATCCTTGCATAGATTAACGGTAATTTGAAAGATCCATGACGAAAACCGTTCACGGTTCTTCAATTTCTTGAGATTTTTGTACGCTTTAATGAGAGCAAGTTGAACAACCTCTTTCGCTTGCTCCTCGTCGGTCAGGTACCGGTAAGAAAAGTTGTATAACCGCTTTTGCCACCGCAGGACAAGCCGGTTAAAGCTGTTTATGTCCCCATTCAGGAAATTCCCGATCAACTCTGTATCTTCCAAATACGCCAAATCGTGCCCCATATTCGCTTGTTGTATAGTTAAGACGTAAGATATGACAAAAAAGTTTTGGATTGAGTGCGTTCAAAGCAAACAGATTAAAAAAAGGATATTGTTCACGATAGGCATTGTTGCCGTTTACAAATTAGGTTATTTATTGCCCATACCAGGCATAGATATTTCAGCAATATCAGAAATACAAGCAAGAATCAATTCGGAATCCTCTGGCAGTATCTTTAAGGTTATGAATCAGTTTTCAGGTGGGGTAATCGACAAGGCAAACATTTTTACGCTCGGACTAATGCCTTATTTGTCCGCGTGTTTATTGTTGCAAGTCGCAGGCGTGATTATACGACCCTTACGAAAGCATTTTTTTAGCGGTCAATCTGGACGGGAAAAAGTTGTTCGCTATTCTCTCGGCTTATCGCTGTTATTGTGCACTACGCAGGCATATTTTTTGACCTTATGGCTTGAAAACCCTAATGTTTTTATGGGGATTTCGATAGTTCATAATCCAGGATGGATGTTTAGAATAATTGGAACACTCACGATGGTTACGGGATTTTGTTTAATCCTTTGGCTAGCAAACTTAATTACAGACAAAGGCATAGGGCAGGGGGTGGCGCATGGCGTGTCGATCAGCGGTTCTATCGGAGGGGTAAAAGGGCCAAAAAGGTGAGCCTGTGCCTCACTGGCGGATCACGTCGGCTTCGAGCGCCAGCGCCCGCACCGATACCGCTGCCTTGTCGGCCGCCTTCAATGTGTTGAAGGGCCCCACCCGCACGCGGGTGCGCGAACCACGGTTGGTGTTCACGGCCTGCACATTCACGGGCAAGTCTGCTTTGCGCAGCTTGGCCACGGTGTCGCGCGTCGTCTTGCCGTTGGAAAAAATGCCAACGTTCACGAAATAAGAGGGCTGCAG
>JADFON010000246.1 GCA_022562855.1 Candidatus Zhuqueibacterota bacterium
GGTAACGGATCCCATTGCGGAAATTTCAATTGAAGAAACAAAAAAAAATGAGCCTGACCTCGAAATCGGAGACGAATATGTAGAAATTCTTGACCCTGCGAGCTTTGGTAGAAGACTGATAATTTCAGCTAAGCAAAATTTGAGTCAGAAAATAAAAGACGCCGAAAAAGAAGTGATATTTGAAGAATATAAAAATAGGATAAACGAAATTATTATTGGCGATATTACACAGATTAACAGAGACGAAATTATCATAAGCCTCGATAAAACCGAAGTCGTTCTGCCAAAGTCAGAGCAAATCAGTAATGAGCGGTATCGCAGGGGAGACAGCATCCGGGCTATTATCAAGGAAGTAGTCAGAACATCTCGCGGCCCTGAAATAATAGCTTCCCGCAGGGAACCTCAATTCCTGATACACCTCTTTGAAATAGAGGTTCCGGAAATATATGACGGGATTATAGAGATAAAGGGTGTTGAACGTGAAGCAGGGGACAGGACAAAAATCGCAGTTGAATCAAATGATAAAAGAATCGATCCGGTTGGAGCATGTGTGGGGATGAAAGGTATTCGTATCCAGGCAATAGTCAAAGAATTGAATAATGAGAAAATTGATATTATTAGTTACAGTACCGACCCTCTATTGTACATATCGAGAGCCTTAAGTCCGTGCAAACCGAAACATGTGGAAGTGGATGAGGCAAATAAAAGCGCAAAAGTTACCGTTGAAGATGACCAGGTTGCATTAGCATACGGCAGGGGGGGACAGAGTTTGCGGCTTGCCTCAGCCTTAACCGGGTATGCTATTGAAATCATTAGAGCGTCCGAACTTGAGGAAAAAGTGGATGACGCAATCGATATCGCTATGGTCGAAGGTTTGACGAGCAAAATCAAGCAGAAACTGATAAGTAACGGGTTAGAAACCGCTGAAGAGATTCTGGATGCCGGTATGGATAAAATAATTAGTATCCAGGGTATAGGCGCAAAAACCGCCGAAAAAATATTGTCAATTATGAATTCATTGTATGAAGAGGAGAACGCTTAGAATTGAGTAAAAAAGTTCGCATATTTAAACTCGCTAAAGAACTAAACATCGGTTCGGATACCCTTATTTCGTTTTTGACCGATAAGGGGTTCGAGGTAAAAAATGTCAACAGCCCTGTAGATGAAACGATGTATGAAACGGTGATGGAAAACTTCAGCGCCGAGAAGACAATGGCTGAGAAGAAAGAAGTGATGCGGCATAAACGCGCAGTTATGCGTGGCGATATCGAAGATTCTGAAGTGCAAGTCGCAGTCCAGACCATAGACGGCATACTTTCAAAACCGAAAGAAACAAGAAAACCTGCGATACTCGAGGCGTTGGCATCGCTACAACAAGCTGCGGCGCAGGCAGCCGAAGCCGTTGAAGAGGTTGAAGAAACGGTGGCAGAAGAAGCTGGAATGGAAATTATTCCTGATATAAAGCAGGATGCGAAAGAAAAAGCCGAAACCAAAGAAAAAACAGCCAAAGAATTACAAGCCAAAAAAGAAGTAAAACTTGAGGAAATAGCGAAAGTAGATCAAACGCCTGAATCAGAAGAAGTTGTAATGGAAACTCTGGAAGTTCAGGAGGAATCCGTCGCAGATGAAAAAGCATCCTCTGAAAAGGGAAAAATAGCCGAAGCCCCACAGCCTGTAGTGGAAAAAATAGAGGCAGTAGAAGAACTATTGCCCGAAGCAGTGTTACCGGCGGAAGAACCAGTTGAAAAGGAAGAACCGGCTGAAAAGGAAAAACCGGCTGAACTTAAACTGGGTGACAAAATAACCACAATCGAGTTACCCCCACCGGAACCGAAAAAATCCAAAAGAACGAAAAAGGGAAGGAAAGAGGAGGAAGATAAGAAACCCCGGAAGCTATCCGTAAAAGGGAAAGGTGTTGCCGAAAAAATCCGAGAGAAAAAGAAAAAGGAAACTGTTGTTTTATTGGATGACACCGATGATACTGGAATTTCTAAGGGCAAGAAACGAAAACGCGTACGCAGAAAACGAATCGACTCGAAAGAGGTAGAAGCCTCAATTAGAGAAACTATCGCAAAAATGGGGGAATCCAGTAAACTCAAGAAATATAAGAAAAAAGTAAAATCCGAAGAAGGCGAAGTTGAAGAAGATAATGTTATAAACATTGCTGAATATATTTCTGTTGCAGAACTTGCAAGCTTTATGGAAATTGAAACCAATGAAGTAATCAAGAAATGTATGGAACTTGGACTGATCGTTTCCATAAACCAGCGCCTTGATATGGATACGTTGATCATGGTGGCAGATGAGTTTGGATTTGAAGTAAATGAGATTGAGGAATACGTTGAATCTGATATCGAAGATGAAGAGGAAGACAGCAAAAGTCTGGAATTAAGACCACCTGTTATCACCATAATGGGACACGTAGACCATGGAAAAACGTCTCTTCTTGATTTTATCCGGGAATCTAACGTAGTAGCCGGTGAAACCGGGGGCATTACGCAGCATATCGGAGCGTACGAAGTTAATACAAATGCAAAAAAGATTACGTTTCTTGACACTCCTGGTCATGAAGCTTTTACAGCAATGCGTGCCCGCGGAACTCAAATTACAGATATGGTTGTGCTTGTTATTGCTGCAGACGACAATGTTATGCCCCAGACGGTGGAAGCCTTAAATCATGCACAAGCCGCTGGAGTTCCGATCATTATTGCCTTTAACAAAATTGACAAACCCAGCGCCGATGTGGAACGGGTAAAGAAGCAGCTTTCCGAGCACAATGTTCTTGTAGAAAGCTGGGGTGGCAAATATCAGTCAGTAGAGATTTCCGCGAAAACGGGGGCGGGAGTGGATGATTTACTGGAAATCATGCTGTTTCAATCGGAGTTAATGGAATTGAAAGCGAATCCCAAAGGTAAGATCAAGGGTGCGGTTATTGAATCGAAACTGGAAAAAGGAAGAGGAGCAGCCTGTACAATATTGGTGCAAAACGGTACAATGAAGGTGGGGGATTATTTTGTATGTGGTCAATTTAGCGGACGGGTCAGGGCGATGTATAATGAACGTGGACAAAAAGTTAAGGAAGCCCCTCCTTCTACCCCGGTGCAAATCCTGGGATTTGCCGGTATGCCTCAGGCGGGAGACAGCTTAATAGGTATGGGATCGGACAAAGAGGCAAAGGAACTTGCATTAAAAAGGCAGATATTGAAAAGAGAGCATGATTTTAGAAAAACCTCCGCAAAATCGTTGTTTGATATTTCAGAGCAGGTAAAACACGGCGTAATAAAGGAACTCTTGATTATTTTGAAAGCCGATACGGACGGATCTGTTGAAGCTATTGAAGATTCTTTTCTGAAGTTGACGGGAAAAAACGTTGAAATTAAAATTATTCATAAAAGTATCGGAGCCATAACAGAAGCGGATGTGCTGCTTGCTTCTGCATCACATGCAATCATAATTGGATTCCATGTTCGTCCAAATTTGAATGCACGGAACATTGCCGCTAAAGAGAATATAGATATTAGGTTATATGATGTAATATACGATGCGATTTCTGATGTGAAAACTGCGCTTGAGGGATTGTTGGAGCCTGAAATTTCTGAGGAAATCGAAGCCACAGTAGAAGTCAGAGATATTTTCCGTGTCCCGAAGGTTGGGACAATCGCCGGATCTTATGTAGTATCCGGGACCGCTTACAGAAATTCAAAAGTTCGCATAATACGTGATGGAGTTGTCGTCCATGATGGGATTGTAGAGTCATTACGTCGGTTCAAGGATGATGTTAAGGAGGTGGCTACCGGGTATGAATGCGGGATCGGAAGTGAGGGTTTTAATGATATAAAAGTAGGGGATATTCTTGAAACATACAAAACAATTGACGTGAAGAGCGTGTTGGACTAAATGATAGTAGATATAATTTATTTTGAAATGTGTGCTCAGTATGCATGTTTATTGACAGAGAAAAGATCGATTCTCAACAGTCTTGAATAAAGAGCGCCCAACAAATTCAATAATCGGTTTAATAAGTAGGTTATTTGCATAAATGGCAGCATTCCGCTTTTGGATTGAGCATTGTCGATTCCAAAAAATATCGCCTTAGTTCGACAGCATCATTAATATAATCATTTGTTGCTCAAATTTTCAGTATTCAAGTGACGC
>JADFON010000247.1 GCA_022562855.1 Candidatus Zhuqueibacterota bacterium
AGAAAGTTAAATCTTTACGGGAAATCGCTGGACAACGGGACAATGTTTTTATTCATAATGGAGATTGTAACGATATTTTGTTAAGTAAGATATTTCCAACGGTCCAGTGGAAGGACAAAAGAAGAGCTCTTTGCCTCTTAGACCCCTATGGATTGCACTTGGATTGGGAGGTGGTATATACAGCCGGCCGAATGAGAAGCATTGAAATTTTTCTTAATTTTCCTGTTATGGACATGAATATGAATATCTTGAGGCGTAGCAGATCTGATATGGTTGATGCAGAACAGATTAATCGGATGAATAAGTATTGGGGTGGAGAGGTTTGGCAACAAATTGCTTATCAACCCCAAGAGACACTTTTCGGTGCAAAGGAGGAGAAGGTAACTAATGAACGACTAGCTGAGGGGTATCGGCAGCGCTTAATGACGGTTGCAGGTTTTAAATTTGTCCCCAAACCCCTGCCTATGAAAAACTCCAGCGGGTCAATCGTTTATTATTTGTTTTTTGCTTCTCATAACGAAACTGGAAGCAAAATCATGAATTCCATTTTCACGAAATATAGATAATTCATAATAAATGTCCACAAAATCCTCAATAGAATGGACGGAGTCGACGTGGAACCCGGTGACGGGTTGTACAAAGATCAGTCCCGGATGCAAACACTGCTATGCCGAACGGATGGCTAAGCGATTGCAGGCGATGGGGCAAAATAATTACCGGAATGGGTTCAAGACAACGTTACATGAACACGTTCTTGAATATCCGCTCAGGTGGAAAAAACCTCAGGTCATTTTTGTCAATTCCATGAGCGATCTGTTTCAGGACGATGTCCCGTTTGATTTTGTCCAAAAAGTTTTTGACGTAATGGTTCAGGCACATTGGCACAATTTTCAAATCCTTACAAAGCGGTCGGAGTTATTGCTTGCGAATGATAAAGAGTTACCCTGGCAGAAAAACATCTGGATGGGCGTCAGTGTCGAAAGCAAAGATTACATGTACAGGATTGACGATCTTAGAAAAACAAATGCAGCGGTAAAATTTCTCTCTCTTGAACCCCTTCTCGGACCGCTTGAGAATCTAAATTTCGAAGACATCGACTGGGTGATCGTCGGCGGTGAATCGGGTCCAGGGTGCCGTCCGATGAAAGAGGAATGGGCATTAGATATTCGCGATCAATGTCTAAATGCAAACGTCCCGTTCTTTTTCAAGCAGTGGGGCGGGGTCAACAAAAAGAAAAACGGCAGATTGCTTGACGGGAAATATTGGGATGAAATGCCTGATGTAAAATTTGTCTCTAAGAACTTGCAATCTACGAAATCAAATTTAGTTGGTTTAACGATATAATTATTCCAGTGGACCAGACATTCCTGTCCGTCAATTAAAATTCCCATCATTTTTGAAGAAGCAAATCAACTGCTCAATAAAGTCGACCACTTCAGATCGAAAGACAATTTAAATAATCGATTTTATGATATGATTGACAGACCCCGAAAAACGGGGCAGACACGAATGTCTGTCCCACTATTGCATGGTAATGTTAATATTTCAGTAACATAGACATTCGTGTCTGTGGAATCAAAAAAAGAGGAATCAATAATGCGAAAAGCAATTGTATCAATTGTAACTATTTGTCTTCTTCTCCCAATTTCCATTACCGCGCAATCCATCTCGAAAAAGGAACTGAAGGAGAAGGTGCGCCAATACCGCATCGAACATGAGCATGAGATTATCAAAGAACTTGTCGATTTTCTGTCGATACCGAACAATGCGGACGACCAGCCGAATATCCGCCGGAATGCGGAGCTGATAAAGAGTATGATGGAAAAGCGGGGCATTACCGCGCAGGTGATGGAGACCGGCGGCAGTCCGCTTGTCTATGGGGAGCTTACCGTCCCGGGCGCTGCGCGGACGATCATGTTCTATGCGCATTTTGACGGTCAGGCTGTCGACCCCTCGAAGTGGATCGACCAGGAAGCTTTTACGCCTATCCTTCGTCCCGGAAAAATGGAAGCGGGGGAAACCGGTCCAGAACCGATACCTTTTCCAAAAACAGGTGAACGGTACCAGGACGACTGGAGAATATATGCCCGGTCTGCAAGCGACGACAAATCGCCCATCACTGCCCTCTTGACTGCAATGGATGCGCTCAAAAGCATCGGTGTTCCGCTTGGAAGCAATGTCCGGTTTATATTCGAGGGTGAAGAGGAAGCAAGTTCCCCGAACCTGATGTCGTTCGCTGAAAATAACCCCGACCTCTTTAACGCCGAAGTGCTCTATATCTGCGACGGTCCGATGTATTACAGCAACCAGCCGACGCTGAAATACGGCGCACGGGGAATCGTGACGATCAATATCACGGTGTACGGTCCGAATACGAACGTCCACAGCGGTCACTTTGGCAACTGGGCGCCGAATCCCGGATTCAAACTGGCGCGGCTGTTGACGAGTATGAGAGACGAGGACGGGTACGTTCTCGTTGACGGTTTTTACGATACGGTTACGCCCTTGAGCGACCGGGAAAAGCAGGCGCTTGCGGATATTCCTCCCTACGATGAGGAATTAAAAGAGCTCTATGGTTTTCTGCAGTCCGAGGGTAGCGGCAAGTCGTTGATGGAGTTGATAAACCGTCCATCGCTGAATATCCGCGGTCTCGAGAGCGCATGGGTTGGAAGTCAGGCGCGGACTGTTATACCAAGCGAGGCGACCGCCGCTATCGATATCCGTCTTGTAAAAGGTAACGAACCGGCTGACATGGTCGAAAAAGTAAAACGGCATGTGAGGAGGCAGGGATTCTATATCGTGTCGGACGATCCCGACCGGGAAACCCGGATGAATTATGCAAACATTGTAAAAATAACCGGGGACGGCGGCTATCCGGCATCGCGTACCTCCATGGACCTGCCGATCTCTCTTTTGACCATCGAAGCGTTGACAGGGTATCATGATGATGACGTGGTATTGGTCCCGACAAGCGGCGGTTCGGTCCCGCTGTATATTTTTACGAAGTATATGGATCTGCCGACCATAAGCGTGCCGATCGTGAATCACGACAACAACCAGCATCAGCCGAATGAAAATCTGAGAATCGGACATTACTGGCAGGGTATCGAAACGTTTGCCGCGATCCTCACTTATGTAAAATAAATGAAATTTTTTTTAAATTACCTCTTTCATTTTTGCAAAAAAATTGTTTTATTACATGATATAAATATATTTAATTGTTTAATGAGTCAATCATCATCACCTTATATAGATTTCTACCAGATTTTCTTGAGACAGTTTCGAATCCCCAACCGGGAAAAGTATATATATTCTGATTTACAGGGAAGCCGTATGACATAAACGGTTTTCTTGCGTCATTATTTCTTATTGCATCGGACTACCTCTTTCCGGGGAACTGTACCTATCTGTGTTGAGACCTGTATCGGTGATGACCGGTCGGAATGCACAAAAATTCAAGACGGGAATTTCTAAAAAAGAGCGCTGTCGGCGGAAGTATTCTGGCGTCGGGCTTTATTTTGGGTACAATTCCCGGTTTATCAAGTTCCTCGAGAGCGGAGCAGCCTCGATCTGACAATCAAAACAGTAATAATCAAACAATAAAGGAGCGGCAGATGGCACACGAATTACCACAATTACCTTATGCATACGATGCATTTACAAATGTTATAGATGAGCAGACGATGCGTTTGCATCACGACATTCACCATAACGGATATGTAACCGGGCTCAACAACGCAGAACAGAAACTCCAGGATGCACGCGACAGCGGCGATTTTGGGTTGATAAAATTATGGCAGAAAGAAGCTGCTTTTCACGGTTCGGGACATGCGCTGCATACAATATTCTGGAATAACCTCTCACCCGATGGCGGCGGAACTCCTTCCGGCGATATCGGTAGCGCGATCGACCGTGATTTCGGCAGTTTCGACAAGTTCAAAGCGCACTTCTTAGCCTCGACAAACGGCGTCGAAGGAAGCGGATGGGGTATTCTCTCTCATCATAAAGCTTGGGAAAAACTCGTCGTATTACAGGTCGAAAAACATCATGACGTTACCGTGTTCGGCTCGGTACCATTGCTCGTAGTCGATGTATGGGAGCATGCATACTACCTGAAATATCAGAACAAACGCCCGGAGTATAC
>JADFON010000248.1 GCA_022562855.1 Candidatus Zhuqueibacterota bacterium
AGACTGCGCTCGTCACGTAGTGATCCCTAAAGAGAAAATGACATCATTGCCAAACCTAACAAAATGATATTAATTGACTTTTGTCATTTTAAATACTAACTCAAATAACACAACGGGTAATGTTTATTATTAGTTTCAATGTATGCATGGATGCATTTATTACGGAAAAAAAGTATCACATTTGGAATTAAGAAAAAAGAAGAGGTCACATCGAATACGTAAGATTTTAGATAATCTTTAAAATAAAGTCAATCACATATTAAGCGGTAAAACCGGTGAATGAACCATGTGTTTTGAAGGATCGTTTTCATTTTCGGGTGTACAACAGGTATATTCTAAAAATGAAATGGGTTCAATGGCAGTTATAATTACCCTTTACCGGTGTTATATCTTAACCTTCCACAACTGTGTTGAAAAGAATCGGGCTGCCGACTTTCAAGTCAGAAATAGCCCCGCAGTTAAACATGTATTTTTTTGTTATTTTCGGATAGACCAGCTAATCCCAAACATTGAAGATACCGGCATCGAGCCGAACCGATTTTTTTACGGTGAGTTCTTTGTCTGTCATGTAATTTGTCTTATTCGGGCGGTTCCCGAACCCCCGAACAACAGGGGCAGACTACACCTACAGAAATATTATTGGTGTTTGATCATAAGAGCTGCCAGCCCTGCTGTAAATGTATACTGAAATAGATTTGAGACAAATGAAATAATGCTTTCTCTACCCCGGCAAACCATTCTTGATCACTTTTTCCATGGCGTCAACAAACCTGTCGATCTCTTCGAGCGTCGTATAGACATGAGGGGTTATCCGCGATCCTTTGAATTCCTTATGGTTTATCGGGGTAATGATGATCCGGTGCTTGTTCCACATATGTCCTGACAATTTGCCGGGATCTATTCCTTCGATATCGACATTTGCCAGTGCACAGGAAAATTCCGGTTTCAGACTGGTATTCATTTTAACATTATCAAATTGCGTCAACCTGTCTGCCCACCGTTTGGTGAGAAACCGCAGTCTTTCTTCTTTTCTTTCAGCGCCGATACCCTGGTGAAAGGTGAGCGCTTCAGCTATAGCGAGATAAGGCGCCGCAGGATGTGTCCCGATCTCTTCGAACTTGCGGATATCGTCGTCTTGAGTCTCTGCAGCCGCCATCATGGGCCAGAGGTTTTTTATCTTGTCTTTGCGGACATACAGAAATCCTGTGCCATGCGGTGCGCAAAGCCATTTGTGCAGACTTGTAGCATAATAATCACAGTCAAGATCTTTTTGTTTAAAGGTAAAATGACCGTATGCATGTGCTCCGTCAACGATAACCGGGATACCTTTTTCCCTCGCCATTTGCACAACCTGTTTTACAGGGAGTATCTGACCGGTCAGGTTGATCATGTGGCACATCAGGATCACTTTGGTCTTTGAAGTGATATTTTGCTCAAATAATTGTACTATTTCGTCCGGGTCTTCGCTCGGGACGGGAATTTGAAACTGTTTCATAACAAGACCTTCGCGCCGCTCCCGCTGTTTCCATGTGTTTATCATTCTGCCGTAGTCCTGTGTGGTTGTAAGAACTTCATCGCCGCGATTCAAATCTATACCAAGCTGACAAATCTGGAGACCTTCCGAAGCGTTTCTCGTTAGCGCCATTTCTTCGGGATCACACCCGAAATCCCGTGCAATGCGTTGGCGGACCATTTCTCGTTGTGGTTCAAGAACTCCCCACATGGTTTTTGTCGGGGCATTATTTGAAAATTGAAAATGGCGGATAAAAGAGTCCTGTACTATCTTTGGCGCAGGACTGGTACCGCCATTATTCAAATTAACGAGGCTTCTATCAACTGTGTATGCCTGCTGAACTTCAAACCATAGATCTTCATCGGATGCAGCCTCCAAAGGTGTTCCCGGATAGGCGGTAATTGCCTCCAACGCCCGTGCCACTCCCGATGGATTTAAGGTAGTCATCACAAATGCCGCTGCCGCCGGTTTCCCGACAGCCCCAAAAAAACCTCGACGATTATACATGGTTTTTCTCCTGTTTTAATTTCTTATGAATTTTCAATATAGAGAATTTATTTAAAAAATACATCTATTCTGTTTATTTCTTTATTTGGGGCAAGGGGCAGAATCCTGAGCCTAGCCTGCCTGTCCCTTCTTTCGGGGTGGCAATCGCCGCTTTCCTATTTATAAAAGTGTTACACATGGGTAAATCATTACAAATAAATCTATCATCCGGCAGGAATTTTAACGCCACCACCCAGTCGAGCTTGGAGAGGATTTTGTAATGAAGGACTGTTTCGCCTATCACGATACTTATCCTTGGTTGTTGCAGATATTCAGAAGATAAAGAAGCGGTAATGTTATAATTACAATTGTAGCGTTAATATAGATATACTCCTACTGTATGTCAATATATTAATTTGATTAAATATAGACGGGTGAAAAAGCGAACTCACCCCCTTTGCCCCTTGTTCCTGAAATAAATTCAGAACATGTATTAGAAGGAGAGGGGAAAGTTTGAATTATGGAAAAAAATATTTTGAATTAATAGCGTATTCAGTTGTGTATTAACATTGTTGATTTGCGGATTGCTTTTGATAAAATCAATTCTTATAATTTTATTTACCATTAAATAAATGATCATACTTAGAAGCTTAAAGGTAACGAAATAATAACGAGCAGGAGGATGGCGTATGGACAAAAAAATAATCGACTTACATGACGATTACTCGAAGGGTGATCTTGACCGGCGGCAATTTATCAGGAAATTGAGTTTAATTGCCGGTGGAACGGCGGCTGCAACGGCTCTTATTCCGGCGCTGGAAAACAACTATGCGAAAGCGGAGACGGTCAGCATAAATACTCCCATGTTCGATACGGGTTATATAACGTATCCCGGTGAGACAGGGGATATGCGCGCTTATTATGCACGCCCGGCAGTGGATGTAAAGCTTCCCGGTGTGATGGTCATCCATGAGAACCGGGGTCTTAACCCGCACATAGAAGACGTTGCGCGCCGTATGGCTCTTGCCGGTTTTGTTGTCATTGCTCCGGACGCTTTGTCACCTGTGGGCGGCACCCCGGCAGACACGGATGAAGCCCGCGGTAAATTTCGCGAATTAGACGGCGGCGACACGATCAAGAATTTTGTAGCGGCGGTTCAATACCTCAAAACGCATCCGCAGGCTACCGGGAAAGTCGGCTGCATAGGGTTTTGCTGGGGCGGCAGGATGACAAACCAGGTGGCTGTTAATTCTCCCGATCTGAGCGCGGCAGCGCCCTATTACGGCAGTCAGCCCTCAGCGGAGGACGTCCCAAAGATCAGGGCTGCGCTGCTGCTGCACTACGCCGGTAACGATACGCGGATAAATGCCGGAATTGAAGCATTTGAAGCTGAACTCAGGAAGAATAACAAGGAGTTCACGACCCATGTTTATGAAGGGGCAAGCCATGCCTTTAACAACGATACCAACGCGGCACGGTATCATAAGGAGGCGGCGACACTTGCCTGGGAGAGGACGATCAAGTTCATGAATGAAAAGTTGAAATAAAACTCACCCCCTTGTTCCTCCTGTTCCTGAAATAAATTCAGGACATGCTTGGAAAGAGAGAGGGATTTTACAATTGTGGGGGTTAATTTGACAGACAGCAGTGTTTGTATTTTTTCCCGCTTCCGCAGGGGCAGAGGTCGTTCCGCCCTATCTTCCGGACAGGGTGTTCAACGACAACCGGTTCGGTTTGACGTTCCTGTTCCCGGTTTTGCATATGCCATGCAGCGGCAACTTCGGTAACAAACGGCTTACAGTGGTTGAAAAATTTCTTGTACCCGGCGCACAGGTAATTCAGACCCGGTTCACCATCGGGAGTATTGATAAACCTGTTTTTCGGACATCCGCCGTTGCACATATCGAGCACTTCGCATTCCCTGCAATAGCGCGGTAACGTATCTTTTTTATCGTTTCCAAACTTTCTTTGCGCACCGCTTTCGAGCAGTTCCACAAGCGGGGTTTCGCGAATATTGCCGACATGATATTCCGGGTCGACAAAGTGGTCGCAGGAGTAGAAATCACCGTTGTGTTCGACAACCGGGATGTCTCCGCCGATCTTAACCCCCGCCCTAACAACGGAAACCGTCCCCAAATGAC
>JADFON010000249.1 GCA_022562855.1 Candidatus Zhuqueibacterota bacterium
TATGCCTGTTCCGGCTATTCCGTGACGAAATTCGATGCCCCAGCCGGCAAGCGTTTCCTGCAGAAAGCGTGAAGTTTTCACCTCTTCGAATCCCCTTTCGGGAATTTGATGAAGTTTTCTTCTTATAGAGACTAATTCATCAAATATTTCTTCAGAACTTTTCGTCATATCATCATTATTTTGCGGGGGCATATGATCACCGGATATTATTAGTATAACCCGTCAGCGCCGTACGGGTACTTACATGGGTTTAACCGGGCGGTCTGTCCTGTTCGTAATATGGTAGGTTAACGTTTCCAATTCAACGGTTGTATCTTCGTTCCGTACTATCATCGATTTCGGAACCGTAACCGTTCTGGACGCAAAGTATAAAACTCCCTTGATACCGATGAGGTTCAATCTCTCGATCAGTGACTGGACATCTTGAGGCGGGATTGCGAGAATTGCAAGCGATTCTCTCTTTGGATTTACTTTTTTTTCCAATTGGTCCACGCTGTTTACGGTTATGCCGTTGATTTTTTTCCCGATTAACTCAGGGTTCTTGTCGAATAGTTTTTTTATGTGGAATCCCCTGCCTTTAAATTCTTCGTAATTCATCAGCGCGCTGCCGAGACGACCTATTCCAATTAGAATAATGTCCCACTTTTTGTTTGTTCCAAGGATTTCCGCAATTCTTTTCTTCAGAGCTTTTACATTGTATCCCAGCCCCCTTCTGCCAAATGAGCCAAAATAAGAAAGATCTTTCCGGATTTGTGCAGAAGTAAAACCTTCAATATCCGCCAGTTTTCTTGAAGAAATTGTAACCGTGCCGCCTTTTTCCAATATTATCAGGGTCCGGAGATATATCGATAATCTCCGAATTGTGGAATCTGAAATTTTCTGCCTTATAAAAGTCGTTTTATCTTTCATAAGTCAAATATCACTTTCCCTTCCCAGCCTGTCTTAGTTTTTTTTACCATAAGCTGATGATACGTTGCAGTCTTGATTTCGGTAAATATGCTATGCACATCAGGATCTATCCGCTCCCCTCCGCACACTCCGGCGGCTTCGATAGAGTGGGAATCATCATTTGATATTTTCACTGAAAACTCAGAATAAACGTAGTATTTGGTTGAAAACCGGTAAATCAACTCCTGGAGCCATTGCACAAAAAGATCATCATAGGTGGATGCTTTTACTTTTATATAATGGCGCTCCTTGACAGAAACAGTATCCGAATCGATTAGTATGGAAAACATCCCTTCTGCACCTGCTTCGAATACTGCTTCTATTGTTTCTCCTTTACATAAAAGCCCTATATCCGCTGTGTGATCAAGAATGGTATAGCTTTTTAGCATTGACAATGATAGTGACAATAACAGTTAAAAGTATAATTTTTTCTTTACAAGTTCCTGAATTAAGATTCCGGACATTGTCTTATTCGGTTTCCTCTTCAAAATTTTCTTCTTCGCTCTCTTCGCTCTCTTCGTCCTCTTCGTCTGATTTCGCGACCCTTGTCACATCGGCTATATTATCTTTTTCGTCCAGTCGTATCAGCCGTACTCCCTGTGTATTGCGTCCGATTACATTGACACCCTGAATCTTAAGCCTGATTACCACCCCATTCGTAGTAATTATCATCAGATCATCTTCGTCAACTACCTCCTGTATAGTGATCATTTTGCCTATTCTTTCAGTCGTTTTGATGGTGATTATTCCGACTCCGCCCCTTCGAGTAATCCTGTAATCACGAACAAAGCTGCGTTTCCCAAAACCTTTTTCTGTTACCACCATCAGGGTTGCATCCCGTTTGATGACAACCATGCCTACAACAAAGTCGTCTTTTCTCAGCCTGACGCCGCGTACCCCTGTCGCCGTTCTTCCCATAGGGCGGACATCCGTTTCTTTGAAGCGGATAGCCTGACCGTGATGAGTTCCAAGCACTATATCCTGCGTTCCATCGGTTATCTTTGCCTCGATCAAGTCGTCATCTTCCCGGATGCTGATTGCATTAATGCCGTTTCTTCTTGGTCGGCTGTACGAACTGAGTAAAGTTTTCTTTATGACGCCCTTCCTCGTCGCCATAATGATGTTCATATCCGGGTCGAAGTGTTTGACCGAGACAAATGTGCAGAGCTTTTCGTTTTTGTCTTTTTCAAGAAGATTAACGATTGCGCGCCCCTTAGAGGCTTTTCCCGCAAGAGGAACTTCATGCACACGAAGCCAATAACATCTCCCCTTATCCGTGAAAAACAAAATATAGTGGTGAGTGGATGCAATAAACAGATGCTCCAAATAGTCTTCTTCTCTTGTTGAGGCTCCTGTGGACCCCCTGCCTCCCCTGTGCTGCCGGCGATAACCGGATACCGGGTACCGTTTAATAAATCCCAGGTGAGAGATCGTTATTACCATATCCTCTTCTGCAATCATATCTTCAATCGTGAATTCGGAATAATTCGCCACCAACTCTGTACGGCGTTTGTCAGCGTATTTCTTCTTCAGTTCACCAAGTTCTTCCTTCATCAAGTCCATCCTGAGCTGCTTGCTCAGCAATATCGAGTTAAGTTTTTCGATAAGCTGTATTATTTCTTTGTATTCGGTCTCTATTTTTTCTCTTTCAAGCCCTGTCAACCTCTGCAGCCGCATTTCGAGTATAGACTTTGCCTGTATGTCGGATAGTTTGAACCGTTCGATCAATCTCCCTTTCGCCTCTTCCGGATTTTTTGATTTTTTGATCAATTCGATGATCTCGTCGATGTTGTCGATCGCAATTTTCAACCCCTCAAGGATATGCGCCCGTTTTTCCGCAGTTTCCAGATCGAATTTTGTCCTCCTGACGATCACTACGTGACGGTGTTCGATAAAATACTCAAGCATTTTCTTGAGGTTGAGAACTTGTGGAACTCCTTTTACAAGCGCCAAAAGGTTCACACCGAATGTCCATTGCATCTGGGTGTGCTTGAACAACAGATTGAGAATAACCTCCGGATATGCGTCTCTTTTCAGTTCGATATAAATGCGCATGCCGTCCCTGTCGGATTCGTCCCTGATGTCGTTGATTCCGACTATCTTTTTATCTCTTGCTAATTCGGCAATTTTTTCAATGAGGCTTGACTTGTTAACCTGGTAGGGAATTTCGGAAATGATGATATGTTCCCTTCCGTTTTTCATTTTTTCGATGTTTGCCTTTGCCCTCATGAGCACTCTTCCGCGCCCCGTCAGGTAAGCGTCACGAACCCCATCCATTCCGAATATTAAGCCGCCGGTTGGGAAATCGGGAGCTACAATATATTCCATAAGTTCGGGGATGGTGATATCGGGGTTATCGATCAGTGCAAGCGTTCCGTCGATCACCTCTCCAAGATTGTGCGGTGGGATATTTGTCGCCATACCTACTGCGATACCTGAAGAGCCGTTTACGATAAGGTTGGGAAAGTTTGCCGGCAAAACCGTCGGCTCTTCGAGCGTGTTGTCAAAATTTGCAACAAAATCGACGGTTTCTCTATCAATATCCTTGAGAAGCTCTTCTGCAATTCGAGTCATACGAGTTTCTGTATACCGCATAGCCGCAGCAGGGTCCCCGTCAACAGAACCGAAGTTTCCCTGTCCATCCACAAGCGGGGCGCGCATAGAAAAATCCTGCGCCATACGGACGATCGAATCGTAAATTGAAGAGTCGCCATGGGGGTGATACTTTCCCATCACCTCTCCGACCAGACGGGCGCTTTTCTTATGGGCGCGGGAATGAATGAGATTGAGTTCTCTCATCGCATAGAGTATCCGGCGGTGCACGGGCTTCAACCCGTCACGAACATCCGGCAAAGCCCGGGATACGATAACCGACATCGAATAATCGATGTACGAATCACGCATTTCTTCTTCAAGGTACCGTATTACAATGTTTTCGCCGCTGCTTGCATTCATAAATTTTTATGCTCCTTTATTAGAAAGTTCTATTTCTGTTTTTCATTTCCCGTACACAATGGAATCAATCGCGAATTTCTCTACTACCGGAAAATCTTTATTCCGGTAATAATCGCTCATCCTGTAAGCAAACCCGTTTTTAATAACGGCGGGAATAAAAGGGAAATAGACCCTCCGCAAGAATACGCTTCTTTTATTGTCATAAATATCAACGGAGTATCCACTATCTTCTTGA
>JADFON010000250.1 GCA_022562855.1 Candidatus Zhuqueibacterota bacterium
GCAATTTCATCAAAATTAAATTCACGCCAGTTACCGAGAGAAAACAGGTTATCCTTTTCACCGAGTGGTTTTTCAAAGACAAATGTAAAATCGTCATAATGCCAGTAATCTCGTGTATAATTGGGCTTGTCTCCGCTTTCAACATATCCTTCATCTTTTAATGAACGGTAGATCGCATTCACCCTGTTTATAGCGGTGCCGCCGAGTGAACTATTCCCGGAAATGTTACCGTAAAATAAAACCACATCATTATACTCGAATGCCTGCCCGGCTAACGACAAATTCTTGTACTGCGTCCGGTTCTTCGGAATACCGTATTTTATGAGCATCCTGCCCTGGTCTGTCTGCCAACCTTCGATGTTTCTTCGCGGAACGGAAAAGCGAAGGTTTGCTTCTGCCACACGGCTGTAATGTTCAAGTTCACGCTCATTATACGCAGTCATAAATAGCGGGTCGCGCTGATAAAAGAATTTTTCGTCGTTTTCGTCCCGACCGGTTTCATCATTTTCCCATCCACCGGTTTTCAGCAACCCGGAATTCTCAAAAACCGCTTTCTCTTTTTCAGACATCAGGCTTTTTGCTTTATTAAAATACCCGACCGCCAAATCGTATTCATGTATTCTGGTATATCCCAGTCCCAGAAACAAATGTGCGTCCTTGTCATCGGGATGATTTTTTACAATTTCTCCAAAAATTCTGACAAATGTATCAAGGGACCGGTTGTCGCGACGGTACCCGTCAAGGAGATCGCCGGATTCACGGGAACTCTGATATACGATCCTGTCGTAATACAGCAGACCGAGACGATACAAAGCGTCCCGGTTGCCCGGGTCGAGTTCAAGGATTCGTTCATTGTAAAAACGGGCAAGCGAGTCGTTCCTAACGACCAGCGGATACCACAAAATCGGAGGCATTAATTGGGTTTTCTTTCCATATTCGAGTGTGTTCAATGTCAACGGTTCCACACCCGGGACAACTATTTTTGAGCTGTATTCCACAAGATTCTTGTCATAAAAATAGTGCTCGGGTTTGACAGGGTTCGATTCGTCAAGTATCTGCCTGTTTATTGCAATCGGATCAACCCTGTACTTAAATTCATTCAATTTCTTCTCGTAGAGTCTTGCCAGTCCTTCCAGTGCAATTAGATTATCCGGCTCATCTTTCTGTATTTTCTTCCAGGTCGATAGCGCATCGCCGTTTTTATACCTGTCTTCATTGAGCAGGGCAAGCGCCGTCAAATACTTTATATCATCATCGCCGAATCGTTGAGCTTCCTTCAGCGCATCTTTCGCCCGGATAAACGAATTGAGCGTCGTTTGCAGTTTATATGTCAAAGCAAGTTCATAGTAGGCGTCTGCGAAGGTGCGGTCACGGGCAATCGCATCCCTGAAAGCATCGATCGCCTCGTCAATCTTGTCCTGTTTTCTGAATTCAAGACCCGCATCATAATACTCCCGGGCTGTTTGGGCAGAAAGGTCGGACGTGATAATAAATAAAGACAGAAAAACAATAACAAATATTTCAGGAAATCCGGAAGGGAAATAATGTTTCATCGATCGGCTTTCTTTAAAAAATCCTGTTTAAACTAATATGAAATTCGATGTATCCTTAATTTCTTAATTCTTGTAAAACCATATAGGAATAGATTTTTCCACGATATTGTCACTAATATTGTCGGTGATTCTAAGCGTAAGAAGATACTTCCCCTCATCTTTTATACTGTGTTCGATTTTCATAAATTGAGTATCGGTCGGTCCCTGGTTGTAATTAGTGTAGGCTATTCCAAGGTTCTCAACAGCCTTATCCGGGATAATATTCTTCATGATTTCAGTGTGGCGTATGTTTTCTACCTTGAACTTCTTTATAGGGGTCAAGCCATATTGTACCCGGTAGTTATTATTGCCGTCGCCTTTTCGGACCGTGAGGTTATATATCTCGTAGGATATATAAATTGGGTGATCAAGGGGGATTACATGTGAGGGGGTCTGCGAAATATTCAGGTTTTCTATAAATGTTGTCATTTCCCTCTCATCCACAGCCTCGTTCCCTGACTCTATAACATCGACAGAAAACATTATGTCACTAATCCGGAGAGCGCCGTCATTGAAATTTTCAACCGTTATCTTGTCTTCAATGTATCCCATCGTGCCGGCAAATACATCCTGAGCGTTTATTTCTACTTTGTATGTTCCAGGCAAAAGTTCGAATTTTTTTTGGATTACGTACTTTGTTGCAGAATTCTCGAATATCTCCAATTGGGTCCTGCTGAATCCTCTTGTCGTTAACCGTGCGGAATTCTTGTATCTGGTTACCAGTTTCCCCTCGTTATCATAGAACAGTATCTCGTACAGCACTGTACTGTACTGGTAATCAGAAATTCTTTCCCACTTAACCAGCCTGGACAATATACCAATACTTAACTCAACCGAAGTTTTTCCCTCAACTCCCCTCTTTTGGATAACGCTTGCCGGAAAGTAGAAAAGATTTTCTCTCTCATCCGACACTTTAAATATTCTTCTATTTGTCTGGGAGAGGAGAATTTCGCCGTTACCGGAAACAAAGAGTAATACGGCTGTAATAAGTACCGGCGCCGTATACTTTCTTACAAAAGTCACGTGTGTATCCCCCCCTGCTATGTAATTATAGCAGCTTAAAGCAATTTTAATTATTGTACCAAAAAATTGAAAAAGTCTATGCACAGGATATAACTTTTCCGGTTTGTAAACACCTTATTAGAACGCAAATCAGGTTAAAATGTATCCATACTTCTTTATTTATTTAAAGTGAATAATAATCCTAATCTGAACATCAATATTTCAATATTGGTATTAAAATGTATGAAAAGCTTTAGATGCGTTTATGTGTACTGTCACAGAACGGTTGATTTTCGGTATATTTACAACCGCATAAAGCATATTTTTTTGCTTCCGTTATGTCAAACTTTACCGGTTTAAAACCGGTGCCCGTGTGAGAACCGTCACAAAAAGGCTGATTTCTCGATCTCCCGCACCTGCACCAAAAATACGTGCCCTCATCCAATTCGACAACATAAGATTTTTTCTGGGCGATTACCACTTCTATCATATATATATTCTCCTTCGATTATCATTATCAATATTATCTTTCCCTTTATTATTGTAATGTTAGAATTTACAGGATATATTCATTTCTGATTAAATTGCCGGATAAAGGAGGAAAAGCTCGATATTGCAGGAACAATTCCGGGGACCTTTTCACAATAATTCAGGTATTTTTCCCCGAACCGGGGAACCATTTCCATTTTTTCCTCTAATGCGGCATAGGAAACAAAACCTATTATCCAAAGCGGTGTTGTCCACGTAAGCGCAGCCGACCAAAAATATAAATCCAATCCAACAAGAAATAATGTACTGAACAACACTTGAGGATGCCTGACAAGTGCATACGTACCTTTAAGAAAGACTGAGGCGCCGACAGGTCCTTTTCGTCTGATATTCAAAGACCAATCGACTAAACTCAAAATAAGTCCGGTAAATGCAGCTAATATGAAAATCACACCAACGAAAATTACCGCGCCATGGGCAATTCCTTGGGACATATTTATAATGACTCCCCAGCCGTACCCGATACAAAGAACGGCTGCAATTAATAAAATATACATCAATCCCTTTGGCAGGTGAAATTTAAAATTAAAGGGGTAAATATTCAAAAACACAAATCCGATATATGCTATCAAAATCCCGGAAAACAAACTGTCGGTTTTAGGAACAAATATTACAGTAGCAGATGCCGGTACATTAACTATGACATCCGGTAACATTACTACGGGTTCAAATGTACTTCAACTTGGTACAACGGAAGCTGCAACTTTAACTAGAACAGCCGGTATGGTTGTCGGTAATTTGTATCGTCAAGTGGATACTGATCCTGCTACTGTTGTTACAGTAACTACG
This sequence comes from Candidatus Zhuqueibacterota bacterium, assembly GCA_022562855.1. GTDB lineage: Bacteria > SM23-31 > SM23-31 > SM23-31 > SM23-31 > JADFON01. Next base: position 3,933 of record JADFON010000250.1, read on the forward strand.
GCTACAGATGAGGTTGCAGTAAAGGTAGTAGATAGACCATTAATTGCAACTACAAGTGCAGATGCATCATCGGTATCACTACCATCAATTGAGAACTCTGTGTTATCAGCTGCTGTACCTGTCACTGCTGTGAAGGTATCTGCACCAATAGTTACAGTATCAGCTGGAACAACACTAGATAGTGTAAGTG
>JADFON010000251.1 GCA_022562855.1 Candidatus Zhuqueibacterota bacterium
TCTGCCCATTTTGTTTTCAGATACTCCACAGTATCCTGTATATTGTCCGGTTTTACCTTTACCGAAATAATAGAATATCCACTTCTGAACGGAGTCGAATTGTATAGCATCAAGGGGCGTATTTCGTTTTGAAGAGATTCAAAATGATAATCCCTGACTACCCCTATTATAGTAAATGTCTTCCTCGAATCGATTCCTGTGTACATTTCGATCTGCCTGCCAAGAGGATCCGATTCCCAACCAAGCTCTTTCATCGTAGTTTCGTTGATAAGCGCGGCGTCGGTAAAATCTGTCGGGTGGTCCTTCGAAAATCCTCTGCCTTTTACGATTTCAATTCCAAAGGTGTCAAAATAGTCGTTGTCTACCGTCTGTCCATAGAGCAAAATAATATTGTCCTCCGGTTCTCCGACAGGATGATGTGCGCCCGATTGGTTGTTACCGAGGGGAAGACTGCTTGATGCCGTGGCGCTGATTATGTTAGGATGCGTCAGCAGTTCATTCTTGATAGTTTCAAATTTCTGCCGTGTGGCTTGATTTCGCATACGGAAGGTAATGATCTGTTCCTTATCATAACCCAGCTTTTTGTTTTGAAGGTAATCCAACTGGTTTTTTATTACAAGCGTTCCGATTATTAAAACGATCGAGGCGGTGAATTGAAACGAAACCAGGACTACGCGAAACGCAGATTTTTTACTGCCTCCGCTCAACGTGCCCCGCAGCGTTTCTACAGGTCTGAAACCCGAAAGTACAACGGCAGGATAAATACCGCTGAGTATGCCGACAACCGCAATAATTCCAGCCAGACCCGCAGCAAGAATGGGATTTGAAAAAATATCGATATTTAATTCCTTACCCGAAATGGTGTTAAAAAACGGCATAAACAGGAATGCAAGAAATGTTGCCAAGATTATGGTAATTATGGATATAACGGTAGATTCACCGATGAATTGTTTGAACAATTGGGTTTTGTGTGCTCCAACCGCCTTACGCAGTCCAACCTCTTTGGCGCGGTTCATTGAATTGGCGGTCGCCATATTGACGTAATTCAAACAGCCGAGCAGCAAGATCAAAAAACCGATACCGGCAAATAGATACACAGTATTGACGTCCCCATTGCTTTCGAGTTCATCCTCACGGTTTGAAGTAAGATAAATGGATGTAAGCGGCTGCAATTCCTGGGACGCTTTTGCCCCAATTCCCTCAAGGACTTTTCCAACATGATTATTGAAAAAGGTGTTGAGCCGCAGTTCAAACTCTTTATAGTCTGTTCCGTCTCTAAGGAGAATATAGGTATAATAATTCATATTGCTCAGCAGATCATTTACTACATTGCCTGACGATTGGAGTTCCAATGAACTGAAAGATCCGATGAAGTCGGGACGAATATGAGAATTTGACGGAATATTCTTTATTACACCGGTTACCCTGTATTGAGTATCGAAATGTACGGTTAAACTCTTTCCGATAGGATTCTCGTTGCCGAAATACTTTTCAGCGATTTCTTCGGTAATTATGACAGTATTCGGCGCGCCCAACGCCGTCTCCGGATCGCCATTAATAAGATCAAAGGAAAATACGTTAAACAACGTAGAATCTGCCCAGATGAATTTGTCTTCACTAAACGTTGTGTTTTCATATTTCACGACCCTCCGAGTGCCATAGCGGGAAAAACGGACCTGATTTATCACCTCGGGAAACTCCTCTTTCGCCATCGGTCCGAATACCGGCGAGTTTCCTGTAACAAAAAGCGTCCTCTCTTGCGTGATAAAAGTCGGCACGATCCGGTATATATTGTCGGATTTTGTGTGAAATTTGTCATAGCTCATTTCATCTTGAACATAAAGCAGGATAAAGATACAGCATGTTGTGCCGACAGTCAGACCGGCTATGTTCAATGATGAATACAGCTTATGGTTGATAAGGTTTCTGTAGGTAATCTTCAGATAGTTTTTAAACATAACGATACTCCAGTAAAGTAAATTATTGATTAACTTTGGAAACGATCTCAATGCCTGCCGCCAGTACCAGCGCCTGGCTTTCTTGATTCCCGACTCCCGGCAGATTTCGTAATAATATTCCTCGAGATCGCCTAATGCCGGCAGCCTGTGGTAGTGCAGAGAAAACCTCCGGATTATCCATTCTGCTATCCGCGGTGGCGATGTATTTTTATTCATTTTTGCCCTGGTGAAGTTTCAAAAATTGTTTGAAACCTGTTTACTTTTCCGACACAAAATGGCAGGACAGACATTTCTGCTTGCCCCGTTTTACGGGTCTGTCAATATATAAACAGGCACCAAGAAGCGGTGCAGGCACAGAATGCCTGTTCTACAAAATTAATTGACCTTCTCTTATTGTCGTTGCGAGGATTCCCAATGAAACGAGATGACGTGGCAGTCTCGCTTTTATTGATGAATCAGATGAAATTCCTACCTGCAAACCGGGTTAAAATTTAAATCAACTATCAATAATCAACCGCAATATCAGGCAGGTTTTTTCTTAATGCAATCCGCACTTTCTCCTGCCCTTTCAATGCCTCGAGACCCGACTCCGTAACGGTGTAGATTCTCTTACTTCTGCCGCCTCTCTCCGAAGTGGGCATCGTGAGCATTGACGACACGATACCGTTCCTCTCGAGCCGGTACAGAGGATCGTATATAGCGCCGATTGACCATTCTTTTCCGGTTATTTTTGTAATGAGCTTCATGATCGTCACACCGTAGGCATCTTCTTTAAGACGCAAAATGGTCAAAAGCAGAAGCTCGTCGTTTCCCGATAATATTGTCACAAATCCTCCCTTTTACGGACATATCTTACGAAATTCGTAAATAATACAAAAAAAATTTGAAAATATATCTTTCGGAAATCGTAATATATATTAAAGACGTATGAAATTTAATAATGTTGCAGATATTTTACAAAAATAATTGTATCAGGCAAAGTGACTCTTTTATATCCGCCGGGATAAACTTGAACCAACATTAGAAATGATAGCAAGAGGGCGAAATGAGATTATTGCAGGAAAGGTCAATGCAGGGTTATCTTTCATAAGAACACAACAAATCAGTGAAGATCAGTTTTATCAGTGTAAATCAGTGTCTAACGTTTTTCAATTTATGCAAACTTCTCACACTTTTACGTCCGCCTTGACCTCATAATGCTGAGACCGGGTGTCAAATCGTGAGAGGAGCGCCTGCGCTTGCGGTGGTACAAATGATGTTTCGTAGTCTTCTCCGGCAAATTCCCGGACGGCGTCTAACGAATCAAACCACATGATCGTGATAAATTCAATCTCATTATCAAGTTCACGGCGGAGGAGATTAATTCCGCGATACCCTTTGACTCCTTTATCTTTTATTATGTTGAATACTTCGTTTTTTACAAGTGTTTCGTAAGCGTCTGCGTTCTCCGGCGTTGTCCAGCCGTGCCAAATTCTGCTGATCATGTTTTCTCCAATTTCTAATATCCGGTATAATATTCACTGACATATTTTACTTCCTGGCGCCGGAAATATCATAATCCGTGAATACGTTTGATAGTCGGGATTACATCTTCGTTGAAGGTGGAAAGCGGAACGATCTTCAACGTGTGAAAAGAGGCAAGTCCTATTTCAACGCAAAATTTCTCGATAAGATGCGCGTCTTCAGCGTCAACGATCCAGAGAAGCGTATGTTCCAGACCGGAATGGTACCGTTCGATGATCTTGTTTATCTTACATTTTTTCATGACCTTAGTAATATCGCTTTTGGACAAATCGTAAAATAGTTCCGCACTCTTCCGGTTATTCAAAGGGCAAGCTTCAACTGTGTGACTTCCGTATATTCCGAAAAGTGACATGATAACAACTCCTTTTTACAAATCAACCTGTTAGTGTTGCCAAGGTTAGATATTCTTAAACCTGTATCTCAAAATCCCCGATAAATTTTTCTTCGATCGTCAAAGAATCGCAATGATCATCCAGCTTTGAAAATTCGTCCTTAAAATCGAGTCGAAACCGGTCACGGTATTCTTTCGATTCACACTAGTCGGTTGTAACAAACCTGATAGGAGTGTTTACATCACGGAATAATTCAGTGCGGACAA
>JADFON010000252.1 GCA_022562855.1 Candidatus Zhuqueibacterota bacterium
ATGAAGGTATTGTAGTTCTTGACCCTGAAATATTTCCTGCTCCACTTCCCATTTATTTTCGAAGTATTCTGAAGGCATCATTCCAGAAAAACACATAGCCATAAAAGAACGTTGGTGCTTCTCTGGCAGTCTATCTATAATTTTTAGCAAGACGTAAATAGGTTGTGGGTTTCCTGCATCCTTGGGCCGTTTGTAACTCAATGTATCCACGTCAAGCCAATCACTATAAACCTGATGACGTTTCCCTAGAGCGTCTTTCAAAAATCCCGAAATAATGTCCTTAACGTATTGAAATTGACGTTTATTGGTTCTTTGAAAGTCACGATATAGAACAAGAGCAGCAGGTAATTCAGATATAACAAGTTGATAGGTTTTGTCTTTGGGTTTTAGGTCATCTTGTTTGGCGTCTGGTTTGCCTTCTGCTTCAAAAAATGCATTGACCTTGTAGGCGTAGCTCTTCTTAGTGTTTTTTGCTATGGTTTTTCTGGTGACTGCGTTTATTAGATATTGGTCAATCGCTGGTTTTGCTAGTTGTGTGGTCATTAAATCTGGTGTGAGGTGTAACGTTCCTGCCTTCATTCGGTCGTACAACTCTGCTGCTCGAATCTTTCCGTCCCTTACTAGTCGTAGCTGGTCATAATTTGGATGCCTGCCATGGTGTAGATCATCAAACATTTCTACGTAACGGTTGAACAGCTTTCTATCTCGGGCGGGGATAGCAGCGAGAAGAAAATGTGACCAATTGATAAAGGATGGTTTGGTAACGGTAAATGGAAAATCTGCTGTTGACCCGGGTTTGAGTATAGATTCTGATTGCGACACGGTAAAATATAGAGGGAAAAGAATAGAGTTTCAAAAATCGTTTGAATATATATTGTTTAATAAGCCGAAGGGAGTTGTATGTACGGCAAAGGACGAAAAAAACAGAATGACAATTTTCGATATTATTAAAACAACCCGCCGGTTATTCCCTGTGGGTAGACTTGATAAATCGACTACAGGTCTTTTGCTTTTGACAGATGATGGTGATTTGAGCTATAAGTTGTCTCATCCTAAATATGAAATAAACAAAGTATATACTACCAGGCTTAACAGAACGCTTGAGCTGCGGGATAAAAAAAAGTTGCAGGACGGCGTGAAGATCGGGAAAAACGAATACGTATCGGCTGAAATTCGCTCCCTAAACGCTAATAGAACGGATGTGGAGATAACTGTTCACGAAGGAAAGAAAAACATGATAATTCGTATGTTTGATGCAGTCGGTTATAAAGTTGTTTCACTTGACCGGATAAAATATGCGGGATTGTCCAAAAGAAAACTGCCGAAAAGCGGGTGGCGATATTTAACTGGATCCGAGGTTAACAGATTGTTCGCTCTTACGGAGCATAACCGTGGACATTAAAGGTCGCACAGTTTTAATATTAGGCGGTTCTGGGCTGGTTGGGATGGCAATAAGCCGCAGAATTCTAAAGCTCGAACCAAAAGAATTAATTATACTTTCATTAACTAAAAGGGAAGTTGAAGAAGGTGTCAAAATACTTCGGAGTGAAAATCCCGACCAAATCATTAAATATGATTGGGGTAATATATTTGTTCGCAGTGAATATAAAGACCTGTCGAGAAGTGAATTGCTATCGAATTCCGAATATCGTAAAAATATTATATATGACGTAATTAATGAACTCAAAGAGGATATTTTATCGAACTCTTATCTGTACCGTATCATAAAGAAGTATAAACCGAAAATTATTATCGATAGTATCAATACTGCTACCGGCTTAGCATATCAAGATATTTACTTGAGCAGCATAACAACCTTGAAAAAAGCTGAAAAGGCACGAAATTCTGCGGGATCGATTAATGATTTCGCCGATGAAGTAGAAAAATTATTGTGCACGCAATATATTCCTCAGTTGATTCGGCATATTCAGATACTCTATGAAACCACCAAAAGGTTTAAGACAAGATTTTATTTTAAGATTGGGACAAGCGGTACAGGAGGGATGGGGCTTAATATTCCTTATACTCACAGCGAGGAACGTCCTTCCCGAATATTGTTAAGTAAGTCGTCTCTTGCAGGGGCACACTCATTACTTTTGTTCTTAATGGCTCGTACGCCTGATGCGCCGATTATCAAGGAAATAAAACCGACTGCAGCTATAGCCTGGAAAAATATTAAATTTGGAAAAATAATGCGAAGGGGAAAACCTGTAAAATTATACGATTGCACATTTGACAATGCAGCAGAATTGAGTAAAACGCTCAGCCTCGACTCTACAAAAGAATGGGAATTGCAAAAAGGTCAATTCTTGGAAGCGCCCTTTATCGATACAGGTGAGAACGGGATGTTTTCATATGGAGAGTTTATGGCTATTTCATCAATCGGGCAGATGGGTTTTGTGACACCGGAAGAAATAGCCGATGACCTGATTTATGAAATTCAAGGTGGAAATACCGGACATGATATTATTAATGCTCTTGATAATGCGACAATGGGTCCCACTTACCGGGCTGGAACTATGCGGGACATTGCCTTGCAGAAATTGCAGAAACTTGAGACTAAACATGGTTCAAAAATTGCCGCTTTTGAGATTTTGGGCCCGCCAAGACTCTCAAAACTACTGTATGAAGCCTACTTATTAAAAATAGTGGGAAAGACGCTTAAGAAAGTTATACGTATTGAAGAAGAAATTCTAACAAGCAAGATCGAAAACCTGCTAAAAAAGGATAAAAAGCTTCGCTTGAGCATGCTTTCTATCGGAATCCCTATCTTAACGTCTGACGGAAAAAGCTGTTAAGGGGAAAAGAAATTAAGATTCCTCCTTTTAGAGGGTCCCAGGATTTTACCGTTACCAATAAAAATATCAACTTATGGGCTCATGACGGATGGATAGATCTGCGAATAGAAAATATGCGTTTATGGAAAAAGCGGTTCGCGAGTATCCTCGATGAAGTCGATTCTATAAATCCATCCGACAGCAGTTCACAATATCAATGGAGCCGGGAGTATTGGATGAATAGCAAAGAAATCGAAATCGGCAAGGTAGTTGCGTGGATATTCGTAAATGAAGACAAGGGATTAAGAATGAAAAGCTGATCAATAACATATAAAAATAACTAACTGGACTTTTAACAACAAACCCTTCAATATTTTTATTGATTCTGGAGGTAATAACTAATGTCAACCGAAGAAACCAAACCGGAAATTGAATCACAAGATCCCGGGAGCAATCAGGAAGAACAAACCGAAACTAACGAATCCCCGGTGAGTACAACTCCGGAAAACGGCAGCCAGCAAATCGAACCTGCTGAAAAGCCGGGACGGGTTGTATTGCAAAAGGACATTGTTGAAGAGAAGGAGTATCCTGACGAAGAAATAGAGGTCCTTACCAAACTGTACGAAAAAACCATTACAGAAATTGATGAGGGAGAAATTGTCAAAGGAAAGATACTCTCGATAAATGATAAAGAGGTCGCTGTTGATATCGGCTTTAAATCGGAAGGAGTTATTTCAATTTCGGAATTTCGTAATACCGGAGATCTTGAGATTGGTGATGAAATTGATATTTTTCTGGATAAATTGGAAGACAGCGATGGTCAACTCATACTTTCAAAAGAAAAAGCCGATTTCACCAAAATATGGGAAGAAATCGTACAAAAATTTGAAAGCGGCGATTTGATTGAAGGCAGGGTTTCAAGACGGATAAAAGGTGGTATGGTAGTTGATTTAATGGGAATTGACGCCTTCTTACCAGGTTCCCAGATCGACGTGAAACCTGTCAGAGATTTTGACGGGATGATTGGACAAACGTTCGAATTCAAGATTGTGAAAGTAAATCACCTGAGAAAAAACATTGTCGTTTCAAGAAGAGTTATAATTGAAGAAGGACTATCCGAACAACGTGAGAAGATGCTTAAGGACCTCGAAAAAGGTCAGGTGCGGTTGGGAATGGTCAAAAATATCACAGATTTCGGCGTGTTCATTGACCTTGGTGGGGTGGATGGTTTGCTGCATATTACCGACCTTTCATGGGGAAGGGTTGCCCATCCATCCGAAATAGTCAGTTTAGATCAA
>JADFON010000253.1 GCA_022562855.1 Candidatus Zhuqueibacterota bacterium
AGGGAGGCGAGGCATTTCAATTTATCGGTGAAGGCGGGGGAAGTTCATTTCAGTTTTCACCGGATGGGAAATATATCACCTTAACCCGTTCGGTAGACGATTATCGGCAGATATTCTGGATGCGCAGCGGCGGCGGCGAAGCAGTACAACTGACCGAGCATAAAAACAGCGTCGGTTCATATAAATGGAGCGATGATTCCAAAAGGATTTTCTTTACAGCCTCCGAACCGCGCAGCGAAGAAGATGAAAAGGAACACAAAGCAGGGGACGACATTATTTTTGTGGATGAAGGACCAAACGGGCAAAACGACGGTAGCTGGGGTAATCTCTGGATGTTCGATGTCGAGTCCAAAACAGAGACAAAAATAACCGATGAAGAATTTATCTTTGGTGGATTCGATATTTCTCCTGACGGCGACCGGGTCGTTTTCTCTGCGCGCTACTCGAACCGGCGGAATGACGGCTACAAGAATGAAATCTACATTATCAACGTTTCGGACAAACTAAAAACCCGGTTGACTAACAACAATGCACCAGAGGGTGGTATGCTCTGGGCGCCGGATGGGCAGACTTTCGCCTATACTGCCGCCGATGATAAAGAATGGATGAACAGAAATACCAAGATCTACATAATGGACCCAAACACGAAAACTCACCGTCTCTTGTCAGGCAAGTTTGAGGGCAGTATCAGCGGTTTGAATTGGACGCCCGACAGCCGGTATATTATATTCAACGGTCAGCAGGAAACAAATTCGAACGTATTTAAGATGAATGTCTCAACCGGGGATTTCGAAAAACTGACAAATATCGAAGGATCGTTGAGAGCAAGTTCGTTTTCTAAAGACCGCACGAAAATGGTTTATTCGTTCTCAGATTTCGATACCCCAAGTGACATATACGTGTCGAATGTTGACAATTTTTATCCGGTCCGACTGACAGAAGCAAATCCCTGGGTAAAAACAGACCTGCTCCTTGCAACAGGAAAAGTCATTAAGTGGAAAAGTAGAGACAATTTCGAAATTGTAGGGCTTCTACATCTACCTGCCGGGTATATAGAGGGTACCCGCATCCCGCTAATTCTAAATATTCACGGCGGACCGGCAGGTTCGTTTCAGAACAGTTTTCGCTCAAGTTATCATGTTTATGCCGGTCTCGGATATGCTTCGCTTTCTCCGAATGTACGGGGAAGCAGCGGATTTACAGATAAATTGCGTGAAGGAAACACCGTTGCAAAAGGCGACGGTATCGGACTTGGAGATTATTGGGACCTGATGAACGGTGTAGATTATCTTATTGAAGAAGGTATTGTCGATCCCGACCGTATGGGTCTTAAAGGTTGGAGCTACGGCGGTATACTCGGCGGTTGGACTATTACGCAAACCGACCGTTTCAAAGCGGCGTCTATTGGCGCAGGTGTTTACGACTGGTCAGCAGAATATGGTCCCGGTTTTAACCATGATGTACGATTATGGCATATAGGTGGAACACCCTGGGACAATGCTGAAGCGTGGAGAAATCAGTCTGCGATCACCCACGTGAAGAATGTAACGACTGCCACAATCTTAATTCATGGTCAGGAAGATCCGACCGATACCGAACAGCAAAGCATGATGTACTTTACCGCAATAAAGGACATCGGGAAAGCGCCGGTAAGATATATTAAAGCGCCGCGCGAACCGCATGGTTTCCGGGAACCCCGCCACCAGCGTATCAGAGATATTGAAGAAATCCGCTGGATACAAAAATATATTCTCGGAGAAGAATGGATCCCGTGGGAACGGAAAAAAGAAAAGAAAGAAACAAAAGTAATTGGTGGTAATTAAAAGATAATATCTGTTGAAGCATTAAATTATGTAAGGGCACGGTTAATCGCCGGGAAGTGGCGAATTCGCCGTGCCTTTTTTTTGAATTGAGCTAAAATCTGTTACAATAGATGCAGATCAAATATGACAAAGAATGAAGGCTTATAGGCTAAACGGCTAATTCCAGTTCTTTTGCTCTTTTTTCAACAAAGACTTGAATTGTCTGAAGGTACGAACCGAATGATACTTCATATCCGTCGTATTGAGGTCAGTGAGAATTGAGAATAGATTTTTTGAAATACTCGAACCGGGATACCTTATAATAAACGGAAATACGTTTTCTGATGATTTGATAATACGTTTATCATACCGCAATTCACCGATAAAATTGACATCGATTTGCAAAAAAGTCCGAACAAGATTTACAAACCATATGCCGTCATGTTTTTGCTTCGATTTTCTTAGCTTGTTCATGATAAGACGCGGCTGAAACTCTGAGAGAAATTGATCAAAATCCCTGTAAACATTGTTTGAATATTCTTGCAAAAAATTGAAAAATTTCGGTATTTCGAATACACCGTTTCCATTGGTATCTATATAGATGTTAAAAGCTTTTTTAAATTCTTCATTGACTTTCGTAAATAATTTAATACGCCGGTAAATAGCATTCTTCAAGAAAAAATATGCATCCTGGTTCGCACTCGGTTCCGGATTTGAAATCACCAGTCCGCACGTAGAAATATTGAAAAAATCCACCGTGTTATTTGATATGCCGGCGCCAAGATCGACTATTATCAAGTCGGCTTCCAGTTTATTGATATGGCGGATTATCTGTTGTTTTTTAGCATAATGCAGATTTGCGATGCCGACAAGATTAGTTCCGCCGCTGATAAATTTCAGATTTTTGTGAGGTGTATCGATTATAACATCGGAAAGAAACCTTACCTTTTTCGTCAGAAAATCGTCCAGGGTTGTCTTCGGACGTTTTACACGAAGGTAGTTGTGTAAATTCGGAACTCCAAGGTCAGCATCAATCAAAATAACCTTATAACCAAAGATTGCCATCCCGATTCCGAGATTTGCGGACAAAACTGTCTTACCCGTTCCTCCCTTTCCTCCTGCAATAGACCATATATTTTTGTTTAAAATCTCGGGTTTAACAGCGATTGGTTTAACTTCGGCTTTTGTTTGAGGAGTGATATGCATCGGCTAAATACCAATGTTTCAACATATAATCCATTATGAACGGTGATCCATTTATTCATAATGAACATAAATAAAAATACGTAAGTAGCGTTAATATATGATTATACAATCACTTACGCAAGAAAAATATTGGATTTGAAATGTAGCAAAAAAAAGGCCCCCCTCATATCATCCCCATTGGGGGTGATATGGGAGGGCACACCGCTTCACATCACGTAGGAGGGTTGTTGTGGAGGATTTTTACTTCTAAAATCTTATTCTATTTATATATTCCCCGTCTTTATATATGACAATAAATTATTGTCATATATAAAGAACATACTCAGATTGCCGTCCTGGATATCGGTACTTTGCCTGTATAATACTTTCATTTCATGTCGGTAATATGTTAGAGATAATGTCTCAGAAATTTTGACATCTCTCTTACAGTCATAAAAGTCTTTTGCGAGTACATTCATTTTAACGTAATCGGTTTAAGCTGCCGGTATTTTTAATAAATTTATACAAGGTCTAAAATATCGACCGGTCTGTAATCTTGCCGGATATCATACCTGCGGTCATAATCACCATCAAAAGTGCTCAAATAAGCTACCCCTACGGGCGTTATCAAACTCTGAATACATGATAAACAGAAAATATCCAAAAGATTAATTATTATAACCGGGACGCGCAACCTTTCTTCATGTTTGATTGTGGAGGTCCCGGTTACTATATGATTTTTTCTTTTATTTATAAGCATTGTAGTATTTTCCTTCTTAATGATTCAAAAAATATATTTGCAAAACCCGTGCCATTATAAATTCTGTTAAATTTATATACGTTCCATCGTAAATCCCCAATAACCTTTTTAAATGCCAAAGCAAAAAATGTTGGAATTTGGACACATTGCCGGATATTCCACACATTCTATCAAAAAACAATCACCTTTAATCCGGTGGATTTTTTTCCTTTTTCTTCAAATTACCAGTCAAGAAAGTACTTTACGTGACGATAAGTACATAGGAGTTATGCTACACTCAATCTGCATACTCTGCACACAGGAAGAGGAAACATCATTACGCATCCG
>JADFON010000254.1 GCA_022562855.1 Candidatus Zhuqueibacterota bacterium
CCCGCCGGGTCCTCCCCCACCCGTTCCCGTTCTTCCGCCACCGGAATTGGTTTCACAACCGATGGACGAACCTGCTATCAAGGTCTGAATTTTTTCCGTTTGGTCTTCAATATTTTTCCGGATGGTTTCAAGATTTATTATCGCATTGCCCCGTTCCTCTTTTTCAAGGAATTCTATGGTTATGGTTGCATTTTCAGGTAATATGTTTGCCCGTACTTCCTTTACAAAATCTATTGAATCGACTAATAACTCAATCTCGCGCGACATAAAATCTATCGCAGCCAATCCTGTGCCGGGAGGCGCTTCTATGTAAATCGGTAATTGTGATTCCTCTTCAACGCCAGTGAAAGTGCTCAATAAAGGTATGGTGATAAGCGGTGAGATTATAAACATCAAAAGCATCAAGATTATCGTCCAGCCGGGAGACCGTAAACGGGACTTCAATAGCACGGTAAATATCTCCATAACCCTGCTTTGCTGCCATTTCTTAATCATATTTTGTCTTGATTCTCGAGCTTTTAAATCATCGCCTTGCCGCATGAGAATCTGTGACGCATACATGGGAATTAACGTAAATGCTACAAGAAGGGACACTAAGAGGGGAAAAGCGATTGACAACAATACTTCAAGCAGAATAACCCGGTACATGCCCTCCATGAACAAAACCGGGACAAAGACGATGATAGTGGTTGCTGTCGAGGCAACGATCGCCCGTGTCACTTCCGTGCAACCGACCAGGCTGGCAGTTTTTGCGTCTTTCCCCATTTCATAATGGCGGAAAATATTTTCAAGAACTACAATACTGTTGTCCACAAGCATCCCGATTGCAATTGCCAGACCGACAAGGGATAGCAAGTTGACAGAAACACCCCAATAATACATCAGGTTAAACGTCACTAATAAAGACACCGGTATCGATATGAGGATAACTGAAACGGTTTTACCGCTTCTCAAGAAAAACAATAATACAAGCAAAGCCAACAAGGCTCCGATAACCGCCAATTTCTCGACCTGGTAAATTGCATCACCCATAAAGTCAGCGGCATTCAGATTAACCGTAATCCGGACTCCTTCGGGTTCGAGGACTTCATTCAAACGATCGATCTCTTTCAAGGTTCTCTCGGAGGTCTGAAGCAAGTTAGATTCACTATCCTTCAGAAGAAAAATGCCGACGGATGACAGACCGTTAATCCGAAATATACGGTCTTCGTTTTGTCTGCCAAGCCTGATATCCGCTATATCTTTTAATTTGAGAGGGATAACCGGGTTTACAATGAGGTTTTCCAACTCGCTGATTCTTGTAACCTGCCCTGAGAAAGTGACAAAACTCAACGTATTGTTTTTTCTTACCCTGCCGAGATATTCCTTCTGCCGGTTAAAGGCGTTTATCTGATTTATCAAATCGTTTATATTTATTCCGAACTCACGCGCTTTATATTCGTCAATATCGATCTGTACTTCCCGCAACCTGCCTCCGCTGACCCCAACATTTACAATACCATCGATTTTCTCGAGCTCAGGTTTGATCTTATCATCCGCCAGCCTCCTCAGCCTGTTGACATCGCCTTCGCCCCTGACGGACAAGTCCATCAGCGCATTGGAGAATATCTCCGTATCAAAATTTCTACCGACAAACACACGTGCGGTTTCGGGGAGCCGTGAAGAAAGAGCGCCGATTTTTTGCTCCAGTTTTAAGGCGACATATTTCATATTTGCACTGAGTTTGAATTCTGCGGTGATAGAAGCGCCGCCATGACGGATGAAGGAAGAGATCTTCTCGATTTCGTCGATTTTGCCAATTTCACCCTCGACAAGAGAGACAACCTCTCTCTCTACTTGTTCGGGAGATGCGCCCGGCATAGCGATCTGTATCGTTAATTGAGGCGATGACAGGTTTGGAAGAAGTTGGATGGGTAATTTAAACCAGGAAATCACTCCGAGAAAACTCAGAGCAATAAATATAATTGCTGTGGATACCGGTCGGTTTATCGCTATACGTGTAAGCGTCATTTTAGTAAATCTTTACAATAAATATATAAAGCATATATTTAAGACCGGTCAAGAATTATATTTCAATTATAACGAGCCTCTTTGAGTTGCCGCAGTAACAAGGTTGCTCTTATGCGACTTGTACATTTTCATGACTCCCGGTATTTCTTCGGTCTCAAGTTGTCCAGAATTAGATACAGCGATGGAGTAAGTACAAGAGTCATCAACGTTGAAGTAATTAATCCTCCGATAACAGCATACGCAAGAGGCGCACGCAGTTTCGCTCCTTCTCCTATTCCAATAATCAGGGGAATCAGAGCAAGAATTGTTGTTAGACTGGTCATTAAAATCGGGCGAAACCGTACCTGACCGGCTTGCAGCAATGCGTCTACCCGGTTTAAACCTCTTTTTCGAAGAGTATTGGTATAATCGACCAGGATAATTGCATCGTTTACAGCAATTCCTGCAAGCATAATTATACCGATAAAAGCCATGATACTCAAAGGCTGTCCGATAAAATAAAACATCATTATTGAACCTATTCCCGCCATTGGAACTGCCAGCATTATCGTGAAGGGATGTACAAAAGATTCGAACAATGCTGCAAGCACCATATAAACCAGTATAACCGCAAGAAGCAGTGCGAATTTCAAGTCGGCAAAAGATTGCTGACGCTCGCGTTCCTCTCCGGATATTTCCATATAATAATCTCTCGGCAGCGTTACGGAATTTATAATGTCTGCAACCTCAGCCATTACCTTGCTGTAGGTATATCCGTCTTCAATTTCTGCACTAACCAACCCGATTCGGACTTGACTCTCCCGAAGAATTTCTTTTGGCGCATAAATATTTCTAAATTCCGCAACATTTTTTAGTTTAATCTGTGTTCCCCGGGTGGTAGTAAGTACGATGTTTTCCAGTTCACTCTGGTCAATTTCCGGGTAGGCGAGCCTGATATCGCGGTCACTGCCACCGTATTGAAAATCACCGACAATATTTTCGCCGATCCTCTCTCTGACGGTGTTTATGACCTGGTTCATGTCAAGACCCAATCCCGCCGCGACAACCCGGTCAAGCACAATATTGATCTCCGGACGTCCTTCTTTGAAACTCGTCTTTGCGTTGTATAACCCCGGCACTGAACCAATCAATTCCCGTGTTTCGTCCGTAATAATCTCAAGCTGTTCAAGATCAGGTCCCTTTACCACTATCACGGCGCTTCCCGACAAACCGCCGAGGGTCTGTTCAACGCCGTATCCCTGCGAAATGAATTCAGCCCTGACATTCGGAAGTTGTTCTATAGACGGCTGCAGCGCCTGAATAAATTTAAGAGTCGATAAATAAACACCATCGTTGTCTTGCATTTTCACATATATATATGCAATGTTTGACCCTCTTTCTTCTTCGACATAGAAGCCTTGCGACGTATAGAGACCGATTTCCGAGTAAACCGAGGCTACATATCCCTGCGAATATTCCTGGATGAGATCTTCGATAACCTGCGCAATTTTCGATGTTGTTTCAATCCTCGATCCTTCCGGTATTTGTATCTTTATGGTAAACTGTCTCTGGTCTGACTTTGGAATAAATTCAGAACCCACCTTTTCGATGGCGGAGTAGGCAACCGCAGCCAATACTATCGTTACGGATATTACTTTCCATTTATGATCTAAGGCGGCTTTAAGGAGGCGGTGGTATATTTTGCTTCTTATCGGTTTATACTCCTGAACAGGTTTATTTCGTAGAAAATAAGCGGCGGCGGCAGGTATCATAAGA
This sequence comes from Candidatus Zhuqueibacterota bacterium, assembly GCA_022562855.1. Taxonomy (GTDB): domain Bacteria; phylum SM23-31; class SM23-31; order SM23-31; family SM23-31; genus JADFON01. The sequence goes on from JADFON010000254.1 coordinate 3,766, forward strand.
AAAGCGACGACCAATGAGGATATGAGTGAAAATATAACGGTAAATGCCTGGTCTTTGAATAATTCCGCGCCAACACCTTTTACATAAATAATAGGCAGAAACACAATTATTGTCGTAACCGTTGCCGCAAGGATAGCTACAGCGACTTCATTCGTTCCGAAAATCGCCGCTTCTTTTGCATCTTTTCCCAGGCTGCGGTTCCGGAATATATTTTCCATTACAACTATCGAATTATCCACGAGCATCCCGGCGCCGAGAGCAAGCCCGCCAAGCGTCATAATGTTGAGCGTTAAATCATTGAAATACATT